>VFKT01000002.1 GCA_009885395.1 Deltaproteobacteria bacterium
CTCGTTGTCCGCGGGTTCCGGCCGCGGCGCGGCTCGGCTATGGGGTCGGCGGGAGGACTCAAAAATGATCGGTTATGTGACGATTGGCACCAACGATATGGAAAAGGCCAAGGCCTTCTGGTCGACGCTACTCGAACCCGTTGGCGCCAAGGTGCTGATGGATCTGGGCCGGATCGCCTTCATCGGCGAAGGCATGAATAAACCAATGCTTGCGGTATGCACCCCGGCCGATGGCAAGGCGGCGACCCCGGGCAATGGCAATATGCTCGCTTTCCCGGCCGGCTCGCGGGAGAAGGTGGACGAGTTGCACGCCCGCGCGCTTGGACTTGGCGCCACCGACGAAGGCGCGCCGGGTGCTCGCATGCCGACTTTCTACGGCGGCTATTTCCGCGACCCCGAGGGCAACAAGGCGGTCTTCTTCCATATGGGATGAGGCCTGCGGCGGCGGGATGGTCGTGCCGCCAGCAAGGGCGGCTCGCGCGAGATCGCGCCTGGTCGGGATCAGAACCGAGGGAGAGGGCTGCTAGCCCGGCATCGGCCCTCTCCTGGTGGAATCGATGATGGATTCGGGGAACACAATTCGGGCAGCCGAGGAGGCCGACTGGCAGAGCGAAGCCTCTGCGGCCGTCGCGCCGAATATCTTCGATGCTCATGTCCATCCAAATCTACTATTGCCGTTGGTCCTGGCCAACCTGCTTTCCCCCCAACTCTGGAGTCTGACCGCCCGGGTTCTGGCGCGCAGCGTGGAGGGGGATCGGCCGGTGAATTTGCCGGATCCCGGGGCTGCCGGGGATCCCTGGGGCATCCCGTCCGCCGTGCGGGAAGTGCAGCGGCAGATCGATCGCCACTTCGAGCATTTGAGTCCAGCCCGGGTCGCCGAGATCTATGGCGAGTATGACCTCGACGAAGAGCGGCGCCGGCTTGGTAGCGCGGCGGTTGATTATGCGATCGACCGCATCGGCAGAACGCTGCGCTGGCGTCGGGAAAGAGGCACACTTCCCGATGCCAGCGTCCTTTCCCTTGAAGACTGTGTTGCCCGCGGCCGGTTCCCGGCCTTCCACTATGCGAATTTCGATGTCGTCCGGGCGAGTCGGCGACATCTGCGGCGCCAGGCGCACTCGACAATCGGATTGACATCTTGTCTGGACGAGACCGCGATTTTTGCAGCTCTCGCGATGACTCTGCCCGCTGGCATGGTGGACACGATCGTCGTGCTGGCCAGCCCGGCCCATTATACCGCCTTTGGCTGGGACGCCACGGGTAGGGCCTGGTGGTTCTTCGGTAAAAACGTACTTTATTCCTCCGGTGATTGGCGGGACCTTGTTGCTGAACACTACGGCGGAGATGCCCAACAGGCCTTCGAGGATCGTTTGCCCGATTGGGATCGGATCATTGGCGTCACGGGCAGCTTTCAGTTCAGCGATGGCCGCTGCTCGATCCCGGACGAGCGTGTCGAGCGGATTACCATAATGATTGACGGCTTTTTTGGCGTGCGGCTCTGTCAGCTCGATGCCGCGCTGGGGCGCCCACGGCGGCATGAAGGGATCTTTCGGTTTGCGCCCGTGTTTCGCGAACTGCTGGGGGTTGCCTCCATCGACACCGTGCGGCAGCGGCTTCTGTGCTCGGACGGAAACCAGCTTGATGCGGCGCTTGAAGCGGTGCGCTTCGCCTACCGCTCGCTGCGGGTGAAGGACGCTCGACCCTATCTCGAAGTTGCTCGTCGGAGCCCCTCGTGTCGACGCATTGGCGCCGGACTGGCATCCCTGGAGGAGGCCGTGGCGGTGGTGGCCGGCATCGCCGGGACGCAATCGATCTTCGAGGACGAGGACCGTATTGCCATGCCGGAAGAGACCTTGCGCTTTCAGACCGGCAATGACCGGGATCGGGCGCTCCTGCTGCATGTGCTGCTCGAACAGATGTACGCAGCCCGCGACGAATTTGTGCCGGTAGAAACTTTATTTACCGAGAGCGACAGTCTGGTCCGGGCAGCGGATTTCTGTTTCAGCACCCGGACGATGTCCGCAGCAGGCCTGCCTACGAGTGAAATCCTGGTCCGGCTCGCGGATTAGCGGCGACTTTCGGCAGGCGTTCTCATGCCCGGCGATCAGCAGAAACGGCGCCCGTCCGGACCAACCCCGGGCGCGGCGGCCAGGCGCGAGCGGCAGATTGTCCTCTGCGTGGCAATGGCTGCGTTCACGTTTCAATTCGAGGCTTTCCTGGTCAATGTCGCGCTGCCGATCATGGCGCTTGAGCTCAATTGCACAACGACCACGATTTCAGGTATTGTGATCGTTTATCTTCTTGCGGCCACAATTTCGTTTCTGCCGGCCGGTCGACTCGGCGACCGCTACGGCCTGCGCCCGGTTTTCCTTGCAGGCTGCGGCTTGGCGGCGCTGGGTACGCTGAGCAGCGGCCTGGCCGTCAATCTTTGGATGCTCTGGATCAGTCGCTTCGTTCAGGGCGTTGGCGCCGGGGCGATGGTGGCACTGGGCTATGCCATGATCCCGGCCTGGCTCGATCCGAAAAGGGTGGGCTGGGGCTATGGTTGTCTCTCCCTGGGGGCAGGCCTCGGGATGGTGCTGGGCTTGCCCGTCGGCGGCGTCTTGTCCCATTTTGCTCCCTGGCGCTGGATTTTTCTCGGGACATTTCCTGTCATGACGATATTATTATGTCTAGCCTGGCGCGCCCTGCCGCGACAGCAGTCGAGGCCATCGCGAGTCGTGCCGCCGGACGCTGTCGGCGCGACTTTTTTTGCACTGGCCTTGGCGGCGACGGTCTTCGCCATCAGCCTCGGCAGCGAATGGGGTTGGGCGTCGCCGGCGATCGTTGTCGCATTGGTTTTGGCTGCACTCCTGTCGGCCGGCCTCGTGCTCCGCGCGCGAATGATCGGGCATCCCTCTTTTCCGCGTGAGGTGTTGCGTGCGCCCGGATTCACAGTGGCGCTCATCACCTTGTTTTTGTTCCAAATGATGGCGGGGGGTATTTTATTTCTCATGCCCTTCTATCTGAGGCTCTCCTGTGGCCTGTCGAGCTTGATGAGCAGTCTCTTGCTCCTCGCGTACCCGCTCAGTTTTGCGCCGGTCGGTGGCTGGGCTGGGAGCCTCGCCGACCGCATCGGTTCACGGCCGTTGGTGGTGACGGCCGCCGCGAGTGGTTCGCTTGCCTGCGGCCTCTTCAGCGCGATGCTGGCAAGGGGAAATCCATGGATTGCGGCGGGGTTTTTGCTGGTGTTTGGAATTTCGACCGGTCTCTTTTTCGCGCCGAACAATCGCTTTGCCATGAGCGGAACAGCGGCGGATCGAAGAGGCGAGGCGGGAGCGTTGCTGCCCGTGGCTCTCAATTTGGGAACGATCCTTGGCATCAGCATCCTCGACACGGCCTTGAGCTGGCACCGTCCCGGCGGGAGCACCTTTGTCCGGGAGCTTCCTGCGGTGACGGCCGCAGCCGGGGCAGATCTTGCCGATCAGGGCTTTTTTGCCGCCTTCCTGTTGGCAAGTATCGTCTTTGCACTGGTCGCGTTTTTTGCGTTTCTTGCCTATCGCCCGGTGACGGGTCTGCACTCGCAGGCCGGCACTGCCATCTGCTAGACCGGCTCCGATGCAGGTTCCGTCCTTCGAGTTGGATAGGGACGAGGTGGTGCGCCTCCTCGCGCTGGTGCCGCACCCCGAGGGGGGTTTCTACCGCGAGACCTACCGGGCTGCCGAGCTGCTCCCGCAGGCCGCACTTCCCCGAGGTTTTGGCGGCGCGCGGGCCGCATCGACGGCGATCTACTTCCTCGTGCCGCAGGGCAGTTTCTCTGCGCTGCATCGAATCGCCAGCGACGAGGTCTGGCACCATTACGCGGGCGCGCCGCTCGAGGTGATCGCGATCTTCCCCGATGGCCGTCGCGAGGACGTTCGGCTCGGCTGCGCCCTGAAGGAGGGAGAGCGGCCGCAAGCCGTTGTGCCCGCTGGTGCGTGGTTTGGATCACGGCTGGCGTTGGGTTCTACGGGGGACTGGTCGCTGGTCGGTTGCACCGTCGCACCAAGTTTCGATTTTGCCGATTTCGAGATGGGAAATCGGGCGGAATTACTGCGGCACTTTCCGCAGCACGAAGCGATCGTGCGCGAGTTGACCCGCGGCTGAGCTTTGTCCGAGTGGCCAGTGAAGGGCGGGGGCTCGCCTCTGATCGTGCCTTCGGCTTGCGCTACCGCCCGGCCCTGCGTAGCGCTCATCGCTGGATGGGTCGGCTCAAGCACGAGGTATGGGTCTGCGTGCTCTCGTCGGGTTCGGCCGGCGATTGTACCTATGTCGGCGACGGTGGGCGTCGTCACCGACCTTGGCTGTCCGACTGCAATCGTCGCCGAAATGCTGTCGGGCTGTGACCTGGCGGTGCTCGAGTTCAACCACGACGAGGAGATGCTTCGCACGGGCTCTTACCTGGAATCTCTCAAGCAACGGATCAAGGGGGATCGCGGGCATCTCGGCAATCGCCAGGCGGTGACGCTGCTCGGACAGGGTCTTTCGTCGCGCCTGAAAACCCTGGTGCTGGCGCATCTCTCGGAGAGCAATAATTCGCCGGCAAAGGCGCTGGAGTCGGCGCTGGGCGTGCTCCGCGAGGAGGTGTCACGGATGAAATCGCGGTGCATATCGGGCGGCAGCACCAGGCGTTGGCGCCGCTGTGGGTGGGCGGGTTGTCCGGGCCCCTGGCGAGGGCAGGCCGAAGCTGACAAGATAGCCTACAGATCCGACTCCCCGCGAAAGAGGCAAGCGGGTTCAAGCGCCGAGCGGGTCGAAGTCTCCGGCAGGATCGCTCCAAAGATTGCCCTGCCTGGACCACCCGGTAGCCTGGCGCGGTTGCGACACCCCGATTCTGTTCTGAACCTGCCGTATACGGGCGTGGGAGCTTGCCGCCGCCATGTCCGATAGGTGCCACTATGACAAATCGTCCGTTTGTGGCGTCTACGATCCAACTCGAAGGGGCGGTTTCTCACCGACCGGCTGGTCCGAAGAACCCCGGCAGGTCACCAGCTCTGTTTGCGTGTTGAGCCCAAACAAAGCTCGAAATTATTGAGAGTCTAAAAATGCTGATTGAAAAACTAGCCAATGCAAACCTTTTCTTGGCTTTTCTAGGCCTTGTCCTCGCCGGCGCCCTCGCTGCGGAGGCTGGTGCACGCTATGTTCAACGTGTCGCAATAAGAACTGAGAAGGTTGACGACAACCTCCTGTCCCAAATTGTGGTGGCGCCGATCCTCGGCTTATTCGCCTTGCTGCTGGCCTTTACTTTTGGACAAGCCATCACCCTGCAAGAGGCGCGGGTCGCCGCCGTCCTGGGTGCCAAACACGCCTCGGCGCAGGTCAAATCGCAAGCGGCCATGCTACCAGAAGCGGCCCGCGACCAACTTTTACTGCTGGTGGCGCAACACGATGCGCAGATCCAACGTCAAATTGGCGGCCAGAGTGAGCCCCCCGACGAATGGGCTCGTACCCTACAGGAAATGAATAAGCTCGTGATGGCCACCTCAAAGCCCGGCACCTCGGACCTGGCAGCGGACCATCTGCTGACCGGGGTTGAAAATATATTTAACGCCGATAACGCGCTGCAACTGGCCGCGGCCTCACGTATTCCACTAACCGTGATCGCACTACAGCTTCTGTATTACGTACTGTCGTTCTTTTTGACGGGCCACCTTGCGGCCCACAAAAATGCATACGCGCGGCATCGTTTTGCCATTATCACCGCCGCTGCGTTGTTCGCTATCCCCCTGTATCTGGTGACCAACCTGGGTCGCCCGGGGCTCCACGCATTGGCCCTGGACCGGCTGCCATAGGGCCGACTTTAAAGGGCTAGCCGCGCGCTCACGTTGCTGCTTCCGTGCCGCGTTCCACCTTGTAAATGACTTTACGCCCGCTGGCTCTTCTACCCTGTCCAGTTCTGGAGGGGGCCACCTCAAGCCAGCCGGGCGCGGGAATGGCACCCTCGGGCAGACTCTCCGGTGCCGCTGGCTGCACCAGCGGCACCGGGTCGATTCGAACAACGTCCCGCCGTTACCGAGGGGAACCTTCGGCGGCTAACTGCCGGTGCAAAAGCCGCCACCGTCTGTGCAAGAACTACCGTTCCATTCGCAAATTATTGGACCATTGGTGGAGCAGGTGCAGCCGGCCGTGCCAGCCGTGCATGGCTTATCATATTTGGTAAAGCACGATGTCGAAACCTGGCCGCCGTTGCCGCTGATGAAATAGTTGCCACAGGTTGTCGACGTGACACCCGCAATTCCGGAACAGGATGACACCGCCGCGCGCGGTGAGCATGCCGGGTACGTCGTCTCGGTGGCAACCACCAGGACCTGCGTGGTCTCGTTCAGCGCCTCAATTGCTCTCTCTATCGTCCCCGGAGAAACGCAGGCATCAAAGCCGGAACGCCTCTCGGCGTTCGCGTACCCGTCGACCAGCCTGCTCAGGCACAGCTCGATGGAGGCAGCGACTGTTCTGTCATCCTCTATTTTTTGGGCCGAGACCTGGTACTTGGCTTCGGCCGCGAACTGGCACTGCACCGCCTTGCCGATCGCGTTCAACTTATCCTTCCGGCACACCTGCTCCGGCTTTGTGCTCGTCGTAGTCTGAGCCTGTGCTCCGCTCGGCACCAGCGCCAGCGCGACCAGCGCCAGCAAGAACATCCTCTTAACCATCGGCATCTGCATTTTTCTCTGTTGCCGCGCTCGAAACCGGCGCGGTATCGGTGCGCGACGAAGTGGTCGCTGGCAGGCATGATGCCACAACCGAGCTCCATCTGTCTAGAGGAAACTTGCAGTAGAAGCGACGCGCGGAATTGGCCGGGGTGACGCTGACTGTAAAAATAATCTCGCGTAATTCGTTCACGCGGCCTTAGAGACGAGGTCAGGTTCTCGATGGATCCGTATACTGTCTGAGCCTAAAGCGCATCGAGGGGCGTTGCAGGTCAGTCCGCTCCGGGGTCGTTCTCGGAATAGATGGTCCGTATATGGGCGTAAGAGCTTGCCGCTGCCTGTCTACCCCAGATAGAAATGTCCGGTCCGGCTGTGCGAGCTAGGCCGTCTGGTCGGCTGCTGCTCGAATCAGTGCCTTGGTCCTGAGTGTGGTTCTGGGGTTGGCCGGGTTCTCCGCGTCGCGTACCCGCTGACCTTCAGCGATCCAGCCGAGCGCCGCTCCAAGCCGCTTGTTCTCAACGATCGCTCCCTGCGAGATCCGCGCTTCGTCTTTCGCGTGAGCCCGGTGCCAGATAACGCGACCGTTGTGGCGAATCGTCAACCGGCCGGTTTCGTCCTCGTGCACGATGCACCTGGTGGCCGCGCAGCCTTCTGTCCTCCACCGTGTCCTCGAGTACGTAGAGCACACGCTTGTGATTGAGCGTCAGGTTCTCGCTGACCTTTCGCTCGTCCTGCACCGTAAATATCTCGTCGA
>VFKT01000395.1 GCA_009885395.1 Deltaproteobacteria bacterium
CGCGGCTGATGTCGCAAGCGCTGCGCAAGCTCACCGGGACCATCGCCCGCTCGAAGACGATCGTGATTTTCATCAACCAGATCCGGATGAAGATCGGCGTCATGTTCGGCAACCCGGAAACCACCACCGGCGGCAATGCGCTGAAATTCTACGCCACGGTTCGCATGGATATCCGCCGCATCGGCGCCATCAAGCAGGGCGACGAAGTGGTCGGCAGCCGGACCAAGGTCAAGGTCGTGAAGAACAAGGTCGCACCGCCGTTTCGCGAGGCCGAGTTCGATATCCTTTACGGACAGGGGATCTCGCGGCACGGTGAAATCGTCGACCTCGGCAGTGACGACGGCATTCTCGAGAAGTCGGGCTCCTGGTATTCCTACCAAGGCGAGCGCATCGGCCAGGGCCGGGAAAACGCCAAGGAATACCTCCGGGAGCATCCCGAGGTGGCGGCGCGCATCGAGGCTGCCATCCGCGAGAAGCGGGGTGTTCCGGTGACGACGCGGGCGGCCGCCGCAGCCGCCGGTGCCGCCGGTGCCGCCGGTGCCGCCGGTGCCGCCGGTGCCGCTGGCGATGCCGGCGCGGCTGCTGATGCGGGCGAAGGCGAAGTCCCGAGCGGCCCGCGTTCCCTCGCCGGCAGCCGCCGTAAATAGAGGCCGCCACAGCTTCTTCCCTCCGGTTGCGGCGCCTGGTTCCATTGGGCGCCGCAACCGGATCCCCCCGCGGCTTTGGGCATTCATGGCCCAAGGTCGCGCCGCCGATGAACCAACCAAAGGGCGGTGTTGCTGGATGGACCTGGATGAAATCCTGCGCGCGGCGATCGAGCGCGATGTCTCCGACATCCACCTCAAGGTGGGTTCGAGGCCGCTTTTTCGTCGTTACGGCCGTCTCGGCCCGGATGAAACGTTATCCGAGGTTGGACCGGCCGATATGGACGGCTTCATCACCGGCCTGAGCGACGCACCGCAACGGGAGCGACTGGCGCGCGAGCGTCAACTCGACCTCGGTTATGGCAACGAATCGCTGGGCCGCTTCCGCGTCAATATCTACCACCAACGGGGCGAACCCAGGATAGCGATGCGGCTCATCCCGCAGCGGGTCAAGAGCCTCGATCAGTTGAACCTCCCGGCCATCGTTCGGGCGTTGGCGAGCGAATCACGCGGTCTGGTGCTGGTCACGGGCACCACCGGTTCAGGCAAATCGACGACGCTGGCGGCAATGATCGACGAGCTGAACCACCGCGAAGCGCTGCATATCGTCACGGTCGAGGATCCGATCGAGTATCTGCATCGGGACGACCGCTCGATGATCAGCCAGCGCGAGGTCGGCGTCGATGTGATGAACTTTGCCGACGGCCTGCGCGGTGCACTTCGTCAGGACCCCGACGCGATCCTGATCGGCGAGATGCGCGACCTCGAGACGATCGAAACCGCGATCCTCTCGGCCGAGACCGGGCATCTGGTGATGAGCACGCTTCATACCCTGGATGCTCCTGAAACCGTCACGCGCATCATTCAGGCCTTTCCGGACCACCAGCGCGATCAGATGCGGCTCGTCCTTTCGTCGGTGCTGAAGGGCATCGTCAGTCAGCGCCTGGTGCCGCGCGCCGATGGTCAAGGCCTGGTGCCTGCGGTCGAGGTCCTGGTCAACACGGCGTTGGTGCGCGAAATCATCAAGGACCCGACCCGGTCGCCGCGCGAACTCACCGATGCCCTGGCCCGCGGGCACGTCACCTACGGCACCCAGACCTTCGATCAATCGTTGATGGGCCTCTATCGAAGCGAACTCATCACCTACGAGGAAGCCCTCGTCCAGGCGACCAATCCTGACGATTTTGCGCTTCAGGTGCGCGGTGTCACTTCCACCTCCGACGCGCGTTGGGTCGATTTTGATCGACCGGCGAATGATTCAGGGACTCCGCTCTCCGGTGCCGCAGGGGCACCAGGTGCCGGAGGTGCCGCAGGTGCCGCAG
>VFKT01000229.1 GCA_009885395.1 Deltaproteobacteria bacterium
CACCACCGATATGAAAATTGACGGGAATACCGCGGGCCTCGGCCTCGCACCAAAGCCCTTCCCAATACGGCTCCGAGAGCGTCGGCAGACCCCAAACCTCGGGAGAGTCGGGCAACACGATGCCGTGCAGGCCAAGTTCATCATGCGAGCGCCGCAACTCGGCGCAGGCCGCAGCCGCGTCCCAGATCGGCAGCACCGCCTGCGGCAGCAACCGACCACCGCTCTCGCGCTTCAAATCGGCCGCCGCGTCGTTATACGCCGTGACGCAGAAGCGGCGCACGCCCTCGTCGCGGATCTGCATGACGAAACTGCCGGTGAAACCCAGCACGTTGGGGTAGACCACCTGAGCTGCGATGCCGTGCTCATCCAGCCAGCGCAGTCGGGGTTCGGCCCAGATCGCGCCGGGATGGACCTCGTCGAAGGTATCAAGCGCAACCCGACCACGGGCCTTGCTGCCATCGCGCCGCACCGCGCAATAACCCACCGGTCCCAGCACGAGGCCCTTTTCCACCACCCAGCGCTCCCGCCCAGCTTCGTCCCGCTCGACGTGCGGGACTCTTGAAAGCAAGGCGGCGGGGGCTCGCGAGATCCAGAGATCGGGTGGCTCGGTCCAATGGGAATCGACGTCGACGATCGGCAGCTGCATCGAATCCTCCTGTCATACAGGCGCGCAAATGCCGAGAGAGCGGCTGCTCTTGCCGAGGCTCGCAGTCAATCCCCTCGCGCGGCGAAGGGCCTCAAGCCCCCGTCGGCCTTGCCCGGACGGGACCCTTCCTCATAGAATCCTTGCCATGCTGAATACGCCGCTGCTCCCGTCTCACCGAACGACCACCCCACACCTGGCCGCGTTGGACAGCGCACGCGACCGGGGACGGGCCCGCCGACGGGCCCTCGCACTCGCCAGCACGTTCGCCATGAGCCTGCTGCCCGCCTCTGCTCTGGCTCTGCTGGAGTTGGAACTCGATGTCGAGCGGATCGAATCTTCGATTTCGATCGACACCATCCTCGCCAAGCCTCCCGGTCCCTTTCAACCGATCGATCCGATCGCGCCGATCTCGGGCAATTGCGTGCTCCATCCCGACGAAGCTTGCGTCGGCGGCCCCGGCCAGCGTCGCCTGCTGCGTTTCGGCGTGCGGGTCCATAACCGCGGCGACGAAGATATCGTCATCGGCGACCCGCTGACCCTGCCCGACCTCTTTCAATTTAGCACCTGCCACGGTCATCATCATTTTGCCCAGGCAGCCGACTATGCGCTGCTCGACTCAAGCGGGGTGGTCGTGGCGCAGGGCCACAAACAAGGTTTCTGCCTGGAAGACACGGTGCCGACCGACCGCAACACCACCTGGCCGCGGCGCTACGATTGCAAGTACCAGGGCATCCAGGTGGGTTATTCCGACGATTACCCGCCCCAACTCGATTGCCAATGGATCGACATCACCGACGTCAAGCCCGGTCCCTACACAATTCACGTCGCGTGGAACCCTCAGGGTCTGATCCCCGACACCAATCTTGACAACAACCAGGCCTATGTGCCCGTGCTCATCCCCGAACCAGAGAGCCAGGCCCCGGTGGTCGAGGCCATCTGGGCTCCGGCGGCTGGAGCGGCGCTGCGGGCCGACACCCTCGCGTGGGTTCGCTGGTCGGCGCGCGACGACGAAAGCGTTGAGAGCCAGGAGGTCTGGCTCTCCTTGAACAATGGCATGACATGGACCCAATTGGTCGGTGACCTGCCGGGGGGTCAGGGTTGGTACGCCTTCCGGGTGCCACCCTTCGCGACGGCGCACGCCCGCCTGCGGGTGGTGGCCCGCGATGGCGAAGCCACTCGGGGGGAGTCGGTCACAGCCAAATTCAAAATCGAGCGCCCGAATATGCGTGCTGGCTTGAGAGGATTGACGCCAGCGTTGATCGATATCGAAGGCCCCGCGCGACGTGGCCTCAGCCGGGACGAGAGAGGCTAGCCCAGGCCAGCACCGCCCAGCCCACGATGAAGAAGGTGCCGCCCAGTGGCGTCACCGGCCCCAGCCAGCGCGGCCCACCCAGCGAGAGCCCATAGATCGAACCCGAAAAGAGGAGCGTCCCCAGCAGAAAACAAATCGAGGCCGTGCGGGCGGCTCCAGGAGCGACCAGTTCAAGCCGCGCCAACGCCGCCACCAGCAACACCGCCAGCGCGTGGATCATCTGGTAGTGCACGCCGGTTCGGAACGCGTCAAGCCGTGCCGGTTCGAGGCGATCTGCCAGCGCGTGCGCAGCGAAAGCGCCCAGCACCACGGCGAGTCCCGCCAACAACGCTCCAATCGCAACCATATCCGCACCCCCCTGAAGCGACCCGTGCGATCGCCAGCCCTCGGTATCGTCGCAAGAGACGTTCAGCAACGCCGGGGAGTTCGAGGCGTCAAATTCACGGTCGAGCTTATCTCGCTAGAGCCGCGAGAGGCGTTCGGCAACGCCGAGCTTGTGGGCGAGTTGGTGCACGAGGCGGTTGCCAAGCTCGATCGAGGGCCGCTCGATCCAGCGAAACGAGAGCGCCGAGAGCAGCAGCGAAATTGCCAGCAGCAGCGCAAGCAGCAACACGGCCTCGCCTGCCGTGCCGCCGTCGCGCACGATTCGGGGTGCGAGCAGAAAGAGAACCGGGATATGCAACAGGTACAGGCTGTAGGAAACCCTTCCGGTGAAGAGCAGCGGTCGGCATTCGAGGCCGCGTCGCAAGGGCGCGCAATGCTCCGCCGCAACCATCAACGCCACCGAGCCAAGCGTCAAGAAGGCAACCGATGTGGGCAGGTGGATGGCCCAGCGGGCCGCCGTCGGCCAACCGATCAGGAACACCCCGACGACGCCAATCAGGCCGGCCACGAGGTTTCGCCCTTGCAGCAGACGGGCCAATCGTTCGCGTTCGAGCCAGAGTCCGATCCCGAACGCGAAATCAGCCGAGCAAAGAAACAGGCCACGCGTATTCAGCAGTTCCCCGGGCGAGCCGGGAATCCAGAGGGCAAGCAAAGCGCCGCCGAAAAGCGCCGACCAGTGCAGACGGCGAGCGAGCAGGCACATCAAGGGCAGGAGCGCCGAAAACACCACTTCGATGGTCAGCGACCAGCCCATCGGCAACAGTCCAGCCGCTGTTCCAGGCAGCAGCAGCGAAGACAGCAAGGTTACGAAATCTGGTCGGATGGCAACTATCATCCGCACCCAATTGGTGACACCGCTGCCGGCCGGTGAGCCGCTGTAGAGCGCACTCACCATCCAGGTGAAGAAGGCGGCGCAGAGGAAGGGCGGATAGAGCCGGAAGAACCGCCGCACAGCGTACTGCACAAGGTTGCCCGCACCGCGACTGCGCTCGAGCGAGCCGGTGAGCACAAAGCCGCTCAACACAAAGAGCAGATGGACCCAGGCCGTTGCCGCCAGCAAAGGGGCAAGAGGACCATGCAGCCAGTCCTGGCGATCCCAGGCCAGCGAAAAAATCGACTCCCACCAATGGCGCAACACGATCGCCAGCACCGCCAGCCCGCGCAGTCCGTCCAGGGCTGGCAGACGACCCGCCGCCACCTCGAGCCGGGCTGTCGTCGAGAGCGCCGATCGTTGGTTCATAGAACCCGGCCCGGATTCATGATTCCGGCGGGATCGATTGCAGTTTTCAAAGCACGCATCAGGTCGAGTTCGACATCAGATTTGACAAGCTTCAGTTCATCGCGCTTCAGCCGACCGATGCCGTGCTCGGCGGCGATGCTGCCGCCCATCGCACAGACCACCTCGTGGACCAGGCGATTGAACGCCCCCCAATGCCCGAGGAAAGCACCGCTCTGCTCGGCATCGGCGCCAGCCGGCGCGCTCAGGTTGAAATGAATATTGCCGTCACCCAGGTGACCGAAGGCGCAGACGCGCACGCCCGGCCACTCGAGCTCGACCTTCTGGCGAGCCGCGCCAAGGAAATCGGGCACCCGGCTCACCGGCACTGAGACATCATGCTTGACGCTCGCCCCTTCCTGTTTCTGCGCCGCCGAAATACTTTCGCGCAAGCGCCAAAGCCCGGCGATTTCGGCCTCACTCGACGCAACCGCCGCATCGATCACCACGCCACGGCGGGCCGCGTCCTCGAGCAGAGCGGCGCCGCGCTCCGCCAGTCGGGCATCGCCCTCGAGCATCGAATCCAATTCGATCAGAACGTAGTGCTCATGCACCTTGTCCAAAGGGTCGCGCGTCCCCGGGATGTGTCGCAGCACCAGATCAAGCGCGAAGCGTGGCATCCACTCGAAACTGGTCAAGGCCTCACCGGCGCGCTCGCGGGTCTGCGCCAGCAGGTCGAGCGCCTCGCCCGGGTCGGGCACCGCCGCCAGCGCGACCCAGCGCGCGCGCGGCCTGGGGAAAAGCTCAAGCACGGCGGCCGTCACGATCCCGAGCGTGCCCTCGGCCCCGATAAAAATCTGTTTGAGATCGTAGCCGGCATTATCCTTGCGTAGATGCCGCAAGCCGTTCCAGATCCGCCCGTCCGGCAGCACGACCTCAAGCCCGAGCACGAGCCGGCGCGCGCTGCCGTAGCGCAGGACATGGATGCCCCCGGCATTGGTCGAGAGATTGCCGCCGATGCGGCAGCTCCCCTCGGCGGCAAGGCTCAGGGGGAAAAGTCGGTCGGCCGCCGCAGCGGCGCGCTGCACATCGGCCAGCACGCAGCCGGCTTCGACGGTGATGGTGAAACCTTGTGGATCGAGTTCGCGGATCCGGTCAAGTCGCTCGACCGAGAGCACGAGTTCGGTACCACCCTCATCCGGCACCGACCCACCGCAAAGCGATGTATTCCCCGCCTGCGGCACGATTGCGATGCGCGCCGCCGCGCAGATCCGCACGATTTCGGCGACCTCGGCGGTATCGCCCGGGCGAACCACCGCCAAAGGACGACCCCGCCAGAGCCCGCGCCATTCCACCAGGAAACGTTCCTGCTCGTCGGCAGCAACCCAGCCGCGCTCACCCACGATCGCATGAATGCGCGCCAGCGCCTCGATTGGAACCTCCGCCATCGGCCGAGTCTCGCACCCGCAGCAGCCGCCTGAAAGCGGGACGCATTGCGTCCGCCGCCGTCAGTCGCACGCTGCCTTGCCGCAGAAGCCGCTGCGCCCACCCGAGGCGGGACACATCGCGCCCTGATCAATCGACCGAGTCGACCTCGATGGCATCACTTTCGGCGGGCAGATTGAGCAGCAGACCGTCCTCGCCAAGCACGATCTCCAGATCGTCGCCGCTCTCCACCCCACGCAGGAAGACCGCGGGACCGAGCACCGGCGGCATCGCGCCGGGCACGAGATGCGTGTAGACCAGCATCTTGACGCCGGCCTCGCGCGCCTCTTTGGCCGCCTCGGCGGGAGTCGTGTGGTAGTCCAGGATGTCGGCGGCGAGTTTGGCCACCCGCGTATTGCCCTGCTCGCTGGCGACCTGGTTGCCGATGCGAATGATGTGGGCGGCAAGCGCCTCGTGGATGAGGACGTCTGCGCCCCGCGAATGCTCGACGATAGACGGCGAAGGTTTGGTGTCGCCACTGATCACGACCGAACGACCCTTATAATCGAAGCGATAGCCGTAGGCGGGTTCGACCGGTGCATGGTCGACCGGAAAAGCGGTGATCACCAGACCGTCGGCGTCAAAGACGACAACGTCGGCCTGACCGGCGGGAATTGGCGCCGGCTTAGCGATCAAGCGCGCGCCTTCCAGCGGCATCTCTTGAACGCCATGGTGTGCGGTGCGGTAGCCGGCGTCGGCGGCATAGGCACGGCTGAAACCTTCGACCACGGCCTCGACTCCCGGCGGCCCAATCACGTCGAGCGGTACCCGGCGCCCGCCGATCCAACTCTGGGTCAGGCTCTCTCCAAGATCGCCGATATGGTCAGAGTGGAAATGCGTCAAGAGCACGGCAGAGAGGCGTTCTCGCGGCAACCGCCAGCGCTGCACGTTCTCCCAGGAACCCGGGCCTACATCGACGAGGAACATGCGCCCGGCGGCGAGAACGGCCGTGCAGGCAGCCGCCCGGTTGGGATCGGGCAAGGGCGAACCGGTGCCGCAAAGCACGACGTGCAGATCGCCGTCATCGGCCAGGTCCAGCCGATCCGGCACGAACGCGCTCTCGGCGGCGCGCCGGACGAGCCTATCCTGCACGGCCTCGCAGCCGGCGAAGAGCACGAGGACCATGCCCAGAATCGCAAACTTTCGGAACATCTTCTGCCTCTTTTCAACAACGCCGGCTGCCCGGTTTGAGGCACTCCTCATGCCAAAAAAAATCGGGTGCCACAACGTATAGAGCCACGCTGGAGCTTGCGGCGATCGGCCCGGCGCCCGGACCCACCTCTCCCGCCGACGGGAAGCCCGCGGGTCTGGCCCTGGCGGGGGGACGGAGACTTTGAACTGCGGCGCCGCTCTGCCGACGCCGACGGGAAGCCCGCGGGTCTCACGTTGGCGGGGTCTGCCTCCAGAACCGCGCTGCTGCTAGGCTTCACGCCGTGCGCTGTGATCTCTGCGGCAACGCCGATGCGGCTTCCGAGGCACGCCTCGCCTCGCAAGCGCGCCAAATCAGCCTCGACGTGTACCGGGTGCTGCTTTGCGAGGCCTGTTTGCAGCGTTTCGAGCGGCACGAGCTTGAACCAGCAGAATTGCTCGGCCTTGTGCGAACCGCCCAGGCTCTCTCCGGCCATTGCCGAAAGTGCCGCGAAGCGATCGACCTTGTCGCTGCCAGAATCATCAGCACCACCGGCAAAACGCTTGATGTCTTTGTCTGCCCGCCCTGCGCCCGCGAGATCGGACCATCGGGCTGGCTCGGCCCTCTGCCAGAGCCCTTGCTCGGCAACGACGACGAACCGCCCGATCCGCGCTATGTCCATGCGCTGGACGTGCAGGCGCGTCGCCGCTCACTACGGTCGCTTCCCTAAGTTGCTCGGGCCGGCCCTTCAGGCGTTGCCGGAAGCCGTCAGCGGAATCGTCTCCACCAGATTGTCGATCGCGCCGAGTCCACCCCGATCCTGCTCGCGCGTGACCAAACAGCCATCGACTGTGACAGAACCGACCTGATTGGAACTCGCCCCAGCGAAGCGAAAGCAGATCTTCGCGCCGACGATTGAGCCGCCCGTGATCGAATTCCAAAGCGGGGCGGTCCAACCGGGATTTCGTGCCGCAGTGGTGGCTTCCTCATAGGCCTCGAGCACGAAGCCCGCACCAACCAAATGATTGCCGATGAAGACATTATCGTTTGATGCTCCCCGCAGGTGGACGATCCGGTCTTCGATGACGTTGTTGGTAAAGACATTCCCCGACGAATGCTTGATGTACAAAGCGGCTGCGCCACTCTCGGCAAGCACGTTGCCCGAAACCGTCGCACCCTCCACCGAGAGCAGATAGAGGTTCTCCGCCGCGCTGCCGATGATCTCGTTGGCCTCGATCCACGCTCCGATCGCACCGCTTCCGACGTGGATACCTTCATCGGCGCTATCGACGACGAGGTTGCCGTGAACGATTGCGCCCGTAGTCCGCTTCGCCAGTTCGATACCGTACTGCACGCTGTCGAGAGCTTGGTTTCCTTCGAGTCGGTTGTCGTGGCCGCCGCGCAAGCGCAAGCCAACCCTGAACCCGACGACGATACAGCCCTTCACCACGGCACCTTGGCCGCGGTCGACGACGATTCCATCCCCCGCACCGAGGCCCGAGACGACGTGCCCGGCACAATCGAGCGCTGCGTCGCTGACGACGCGCAATCCCCTGGCGGGGCATGCTTCGAGATCAGCCTCGAGCAAGGTGTCGGCGACCACGGTATCGCCGCAAGCACACGCCACACTGCCGCCGCAGGGGCGAGCCTCGGCCGAAACCGCGCCAAACCCGCAGCCAAGAAGAGCCGCCGCCACCGTCCAACCCCACCGCATCCACCACCTCCACGAAGCCCCGACCCTGCAACCGGCATCGACGTATGCCCGCAGGCACTTGAGCCCCTTGACCCGGGCGACCGCTCCGGGGATAGGCATGGGAATGCCCGCACCGAGAAACAGCGCCGAGGACGCTTTCCGGGCCGGGTTCCGACTCTGGTTGCGGCGCAATGCTCCGCGCGCAGACGCGGTCACGGGCGCACCAAAGACCGGCTATTCCGATGCCGAATCCGTCGAGCGGGCGCGGAACTGGCAGCGCAAGCTGCATCGCGCCGGCCATATTGCCGAGGCCTGGCCGCAAGCTCTCGGTGACGAGGCCTCCTCCTTCTCGCGTCGAATGATCGTGCAACAGGAACTCATCGCGGCACGAGCGCCAGCGTTGATCGGCGAAAGCGGCCTGCGCCGCGTTGCACCCTTGCTGCTTCGACTGGCTGCTGCCGAGCAGCGGGCACGTTTCCTCGACCGGATCGCCTCTGGCGAGGATCTTTGGTGCATCGCCGAGATCGAGGCCGGGGTTTCGCCGGAAACAATTGCTTTGGAGGACGGCGAGACGATCGTCGTCTCGGGCCGCAAGCGCAGCATGCCGATGGCGACGATCGCGGATTGGATCCTCTGTTTGGCGCGCTGCCACAGCGCCACGCCGGGAAGTTTGTTCGAGTTCTGCTGGCTGGCCATCCCGAGCCGAAGCCCCGGCGTGCAGATTCCCGGACGTTCGTCAATCAACGATGACGCCGCCAGTGCAGACCTGGTTTTCACGGGCGTGCGAGTTCCCCGCGAAAACCTGATCGGCCATATACCCGGATGGGACGCGGCCCGGGCCACGGCCGACCCGGAAGGGCAAACGCTGGCGGCAGACCCAACGGCAACCCGCCTGCATTTCGACGACCTGCTGCGACTCGCGCGTCGCAAATCGCGCGCTGGCCTCCGGGTGTTGCGTGATCCAGTCGTGCGTCAACGTCTGGCGGAACTCGCAACGCGGCTGGATGCCGTCGAGTGTTTCGCGCAACGGGTTTTGGCAGCGGCACTCTCAAACAGACCCGACCAGGACGCTGCCGCTCAGGCGACGCGCGAGCTCGCCAAAGCCGATCGTGACATCTGCCGGCTGGCGCTTGAGATCCTTGGACTTCCCGGTGGACTCGTGCGCCGTCCGACGGCACGTCAAGTCCCCGAGACCGCCTGGGTGGAGGAGCATCTGGCCGCCCTCGCCAGGCTCGCGCTGGCCAGCCCACGCCTTCATCCCACCTCTCCGGCTATGCCAAAGACCTTGGCGGCACGGCCTCCCTTCGGCTTCGATGGTCGCCAGGCGCGGCTGTCGTCGGCGGCGGACCAGCCGGCCGCCGCCCGCCGGAAGTAGCGTCAAGAATGAATCAAATTGCCCTCGACGCCGCCGATCTGGCGGTGCTCCGGAACATCAACGAGAGACTGGCAAGCACGGCCGAGGGCGCCGCGCCTGAAGCGGAGAGCGTCCTCCTGCACGGCGTCGCAGCAAGTACCCACCCTCCGCGACGAGGTGTCGCTGGACCCGAAACGGAAAGCCTGCTCTTGCACGAGAACACGGCACGCAAGGTCCCCTGGGCCGGGGTGTTCCTGCCGCACGATGTGGGTGGTCTTGGCGGCGGCATGCGGGAGGCCGTGCTGCTCCTCTACGCAACCGGCCGCTCGCTTCTGTCGCCATCGCTGCTCTCATCGGCCATCCTTGCGCCACGACTGCTGGAGCAGCTCGGCACCCCGCGCCAGCGTGCCGAATGGTTACCCCGCCTGGCGCGCGGCGAGAGCGCAGCGACCATTTGTTGGCGTGATGAGGACGATAGGCTCGATCCCTCCGGGATCACGATCCGCGGCCGCCGGGCGCGAAATCAACTACGTCTTTCAGGGCAGAAGCTCTTCGTTCCCGACGCCGGGCGGGCCGATCTGCTGCTGGTCGTCTGTCGAACGTCTGGCCGTGCCGGTGCCGCAGTCGGCATCAGTGTCTGTCTCGTCCCCACCATAACAGCAGGCGTGCATTGCCGCCCCTTGCTGCAGGTCGATCCTGTCCGGCGATTGTTTGAAGTTCGCTTTGACGATGTTGCCCTCGAGCCGCAAAGCGTGCTCGGACGCGAGGGGCAGGCCTGGCGGGTGCTGGATCGTTTGGGCGATGCGGCGGCGATCGGCTTGGCCGCCGAAAGCCTGGGTGGCCTCGAGCGGGTGCTGGAGCTTTGCAGCGACGAGAGAGAGGGCAGCCCCGCTGCCCGCGCAGCCCTGGATGAAGCGTCCGACCGGATTGCTCCGGCGCTGGCGTTGCTGCTGGACGCCGCCCGCGCCTGCGAGGCAAGGGCGCGCGACGCCGCCAAGCGGGCTGCCGGCATCAAGGCCCTGGTTGGCGATCTTTTTGTGTCCGTCGCGGAGAGCGCGTTGGCTATGAACAGCGCAGCACAGCCGGAAGTCCGCGGCTGGCTGGCACGCGCCCAGTCGCAGCGAGCGCTTTATGGCGCGCCCGAGGTGCAGCGCGAACGCTACGCCACGCTCTCGGGCTGGTAGAACGAGGACGGGCGCGGCCGGTCAAAGGCCGCGCCCGTCGCGTTTGATTCGGAGGGCGCCGTGCGGCGCCCTCTCAGTTTCTTCCAGGGTATAGCCTCAGAAGCCCTTGATTTTTGCGGATTGACGGAAGAGCATCGTACCGAACCACCAGCCGATCGCCACCATGACGACCAGACCCATCCAACCGAAGCTCGCCCAGGGCACGACGGTGTGCTGGCCGATCATCGTCCACACCAACGGGATCGACATATAGGTATTATGCTTCGAGCGCGTCCCGGCCAGCGTGACAAGGGCCGCTTCCGGAGGCCTCCCCTCCTTGACCGCCGCGATGATCTGCTGTTGCGCCGGCCAGATCCGGAACCAGACGTTGAACGCCATCATCGTGCCAAACATCGTACCCAGGTGGATGTTCATGCCGCGGTAACCGAAACCGCCAACGTATTGATCCAATGCCCCGACCACGGCGACTGCCACCAGCCCGACCACAAAGAGTGTCTTCAAATCGGCCAGGGCTGCACTGCTTTTGAGAGCCGCGTCATAGGCAAAGACAAAGAGGAAGCTCACGGCGATCATCAGGAAAGCGCCGCCGCTCCAGTTCGAGTCGCCGTCGAAGAGATTCCCACCATGGTAGTAAACCAGCATCAGCAGGAGCACGCCGGTCGCCCAGGTCCAGGCCGCGCCCCAACGGAACCAGAACAAGGCCCGCGGCAGAAGTTCTGGATTGACTTTGCGCTTGGTGTCGCCTTCAAGCGTGGCCTGGAACGGCGCGTTCACCCAGTTGAAAAAATAGAGCAGGCCAACCCAGATGATGCCCGCCAGGACATGCATCCAGCGAAAAAGTCCCTGCAAAAGCTGCGTGATATCTACTGCATCCATCTTCATTCCCCTCTTTCGGTTAAACCCGATCCCCCCGGTCGGTTATCAACCGGGTCCAGTCATCGTCAAACGTGCCGTCTGTCTGGCCCGGCTCTCGGGCCAGACGGCGGCGCTCTGCGATGGTCAAACATCTGTGGCTCTATCGCCCGGAGTCGGCGCGTCCGGTTGCGACCGGCGGGCTTCATTCGTGTCCCCCGCCGACGGCTCGCCTGTAGACGGCGGTTCCGCCTGCGACGGCGTGTCCCCCGCCCTCTCTTTGAGGAAACGCTCGGCCCGCACCGTCACCTCACGACCCGGATGGCGCAGAATGACCCGCGCCTCGGCCGGCGTGATGGCGCGACCGAAGAGGCAGAAGGGGCCGCGCTCGTCGCGGCAGCCGTTGGCCCAGGCCGCGAGTTCTTCGGGCGTCGG
>VFKT01000140.1 GCA_009885395.1 Deltaproteobacteria bacterium
GCATGCCCCGGGTCACGACCGGTGGCGAAGGCATTGAGCGCGCCGCTCTCGATAGAATAGACCGCAGGCATCGGCATCCCGCCAGCGAGAGCCATCTCCTCGACAATGTTCCAGAGTTGCGGATCGTCCTCATTCGAGATCCGTTTTGCTCCGGCCATCCGCAGCAAAGCGGAATCGCCAAAATAAAGGCTGATAGTTGCCGCACCCAGCGCTGCAACGAAACCGGAGACGGCAAACAGGGTGAGTCCTTCCGGTGTTGTGCCCCCACCGGTGGCAGTGTCACCGACCGCCGCGAAGACCAGACCGCCGACCAGAGCAAGCAGCACCACCAGCCCCAGGGAGCGCCGCCGATTGCGTACGAGAAGGGTCTCGAAAGTGATCCCGGACGGATAGGGATCACGCTCGTCAGGTCTATTGTTCAGAAGGACACCCGGGGGGCTTCCCGCTGGGGGCCTTCTTCCAACTCGAAGAACTCACGGGCCTTAAAACGGAAAGCGTTCGCGATCAGGACTGCCGGAAACACTTCGACTGAACCGTTGAACGAATTCACCGAATCGTTGTAATGCTGACGCGCGAAGCCGATGCGATTTTCGGTGCTCGAGAGTTCTTCCTGTAGCGCGAGAAAATTTTGACTGGCTTTCAGGTCCGGGT
Organism: Deltaproteobacteria bacterium; assembly: GCA_009885395.1. Classification (GTDB taxonomy): domain Bacteria; phylum Desulfobacterota; class Binatia; order UBA12015; family UBA12015; genus SXLG01. Next base: position 652 of record VFKT01000140.1, read on the forward strand.
AGGCCTCGCGCAGCGCCACGAGCTGATGCAGCGAGGCGGTCAAGGCGTTCTCGGCCGTGGCCTGCGCGGCCACGCCTTTCGAGCCGATAGCTTGCTGGCGCGCTTGCACCACCGCCTCGAACGTTTTGCTTTCGTGCGCGGCATAGCCCTTCACGGTCTCGATCAGATTGGGAATGAGATCGTAGCGGCGCTTGAGCTGGACATCGATTTGCGCCCAAGCCGCATCGATGGCCACCCGGCCGCGCACGAGACCATTGTAAATAGCGATCGCCCAGAGGACGATCAGCACCACGACGCCAAATACGATCCAGCCCATCCTTGAGTCCTCCTCCGGCGCCCCGCGGCGCGGTTCGCGCCTGCCCTCTCATGGCCTCGGCCGAGGATCAAGTCTTTGAAAGAGGGTTGCCTCCGGCAGGAAGGCTCGCGCCGGCCTTTCTGCGGTTGAGCCGTGAGGTGGCTTGCAGCCCTGGCCTCGGGCGAGGCCAGCGAGGCCATGGCCGTGCGGTCGATGCCGGTGGCGATGTGATCGCGGGCGGCGGGACCTTCGGCGGTGCGCGGCTCGGTGGTGCGGGCTCCGGGACGATGGCTGTTGTCAAGCGGCACGATTCGTCATCGGCTTGTCAGGCCGGCGATTGAACCGGCGCGTCTTGCCGCACCCGGGCCCGGCCGCTAGCCCCTGACCGGGCGGAGGCAGCAGATGGCGGTCGAGATCCGGCGGGCAGAAGCAAAAGACGCGGCCTTCATCGCGTGGGTTGAACTCGCGGCATCGCGTTCGCATCGTCCGATCGGGTTCCTCGACCTCGCGTTTCCCGGTGACGAAGAGCAGCGGCTGACCCTCATTGAGCGGCTCTGCCGAAGCGAGGTTTTCTCGATTTGCCATTGGTCGGGCTTTTTCGTCGCTGAAGTTGACGGTGAGCCGGCGGCGGCACTCTCGGGTTACGAACCCACCAAGCGGGGCAGCGACACATTTGCCGCCGCCATGTTCGAGGGGCTTGGCGGCGCGGGTTGGAGCCGTGAGGATGTGGCGGCGGTGTTCGGACGCATGGCACCCTTCCTCGAATGCGTGAGCGACCCTGCGGATGATCGCTGGGTGGTGGAATGGGTGGCGACCAGGCCAGAATTCCGCGGCCGGGGATTGGTGCATACGCTGCTTCGGTCGATCCTCGAAGAGGGCCGCAGCCGTGGCTATCGACACTCTCAAATTTCCGTGCTGATCGACAACCATCCCGCACAACACGCCTATGAGAGCGCTGGTTTTGTCGTCGAGCGGGAAAAATGTCATCCTAAATTTGAGCAGGCCTTCGGGTCTCCCGGCATCCGACAGATGGCGCGCGAGCTTTAAGCGACCTCGATCAGGCAACCAGGTACGCGCACGCTGAAACGGCTGCCTGCTCCGGGAGTGCTTTCCGCCGAGATGTCGCCGCCGAGCAAATCAAGCAGTCGCCGGACGATATAGAGCCCCAGGCCAAAGCCGCCGAGCCCGTGATCTCCTTTGTTGTTGGTTTGACGAAACTTCTCGAAGATTCCCGGCAATTCGGCGGCGGCAATGCCACTTCCGGTATCCTGTACGAGAAAGACCAGACCATCATTCGAGGTTTCGGCACCCAGCGTCACCGTGCCGGTCTTGGTAAATTTGAGCGCATTGCCGACCAGATTGCGCAGGATCGTCTTCAGCTTGCCCCGATCGCTGAAGACATCTCTGCCTCTGGTGTGATCGCTCACCTGCAACACCACACCTTCGGGCACGAGGGCTTCCAATTCATGCACGACCTCGCTGAGAAGATCGGCGATGGTGAAGGTCTCGGGATGAAGCGGCTCCCGTCCCGAATCGAGCCGGTTCAGGTCGAGCGTCTGCATGACGAGATCGAGCAGGACCAGAGCGCTGTGGCGGGTCCGCAGCAGGATGTTGCTTTGTTCCGTGGCGAGCGGGCCGACGTCGCCATCGATCAGGAGATCAATATAGCCCAGAATCACGTTCAACGGGGTGCGCAGTTCGTGCGACATGGTCGCGACGAATTCTGATTTCAGACGGCTCGCTGCCTGGGCGTCTTCGAGAAGACCGGCGTTGTGGTTGGCGATTGCAACCAGATGGGCGATCCCCTCTGCCAGACGGCGCTCCCGGGATGCGAACAGCGCTTGTTGATGGCGCCACGAGAACGTCGCAGCGCCGAGCAGCCGGCCCTCCCGGCGGATCGGCGCTGCCAAAGTTCGGCCGTAATCGAGGACCAGCAACTCGCCCCGGGCCAGCGTGGCCTGGTCGGCGCCGTCCAAGGCGATGCGAGGCGCATGATTTGGGTGCTCTTCGGGTGAATCTGGTTCGTCCGGGATCAGGAAGGTACCACTGGTCTCGCAACCGACCACGTCAACCACCACCCGACTCAGGACCTCGAGCATATTGGGTCGATCAAGATTTGCATCGAGCGTCTGGGCGATCCGCAACAACGCCGCAGCGATCTCGGCCTCTTCGGAGAGCTGCAGGGTTCGAAGAAAAGCCCGACGGCGCGACGACTCCAACAGCAGGGCTGCTGCCCAGGTCGCGACGCCACCGACAGCCACGCCGATAACAGGAAAGGCTCGCCCGTCGGCGGCGTGCATGAAGGGGAGCGCGAGGACGACGCTCGCGGTCACGAGGATCGCGAGCCAAGCCTGCCCCCGCGCCCAGGGAGCAAGAAACGCCGCCGCGCCGGAAAGCAGACTCACCTGAACGACGGCGAGCCGGTCTGCCGAGGCCCCCGTGAGCCCGTTATAACCCGAGAGGCCGAGGCCCATCGCTACAAAAACCACGACTGTCGTTACGCGAGCGTGTCCGGCGAAGGCGGGTAGTCGCACCAGCCAGGTCGCAGCCAGGCAGATCACCATTTCGGTCCCGTAGAAAACGAGCATGGTCGGGGCACGCGCCGGATGTCCCAGAGCCTCGAAGATATTCCCCAACCCCAGTCCTGCAATGAAGATCGCCAAGGCTGGCACGAGCCGCTCCAGGGCGACCCTTTCGCGATCCTGCTCCCAGGCGATAAGGAAATCCGGCGTCACAACCGTCGAGTCCCCTGAATCGGGCAGGAGGCCGAGGGAGGGCACTGCTGGGCTCACCGGGGCAACTCTACTCCGATCGGGCTGATCGAGGCAAGAATCAACCGATTCGGTCGGGCGAAAGATCGATCCCGAAAAGTTCCTTGAAGCGCGCCTGGTACTCCTCATCGCTCAGGCAGGCGCCGAGCGCGATCCAGTCGGCATCGCTCACCTGCGGTCGTCGCCCGCAAATTTCGAGGGCACCGAACGAGCAGGGGTAGCGCAGGCGCGGGCTTTCATCCTCAATCGCCTCGCGGATGACGAGGGCGACATCGTCACCCGTCTGGTTTGCAGCGATCCCCGTCGCATAGAATTGAAACATCCGTCGGTAGGCATCGGCATAAGCCGTGGGGGTCGGGTGCCCGCCGTGCTTGGCGAGCAATGCGGTGCGGGTGACGCCGGGCTCGATAATCTTGACGCGCACACCGAAAGGGGCCATCTCCTGCGCAAGATTCTCGCTCAGGCATTCGAGCGCCCATTTCGAAGACGCATAGATCACCTGCGCCAATGCTGCGATGCGCCCCGTCACTGAGCTCACATTGACGATCATGCCACCTTGACGCTCCCGCATGCCCGGCAACACGGCCTGGATGCAGCGCAGCGCACCCCAATAATTGGCGTCGAAAACAGCCTGGGCCTGCACGATATCGACGTCCTCCACCACGGCGTTCAGGGCGATGCCGGCGTTATTGACGAGCACGTCAATCGGTCCGTCCTCGGCCTCGATATGGGCCACCGCCGCCCGCACCGATTCGGTGGAGCACACATCGAGCACGACGGGGCGCACCCGCTTGTCGGTACCGGCAGCCACCGCGTGATCGAGCAGCTTGCGCGCTTTTGCGAGATCGCGCATGCCCGCCCAAACGTCGTAGCCCGCCTGGGCTAGGTGCAGCGCGGTGGACCGCCCTATGCCCGAGTTGGCCCCGCTGATCAAAACCCGTTTCATGGTGTTGCCGCCTCTCCCTCTTTGAGTACAGTTTCTTGACGGCGGACCTCATGGCCGGCCATCTCAATCACGTCGAGGGCCGCAGTCAGGTCGTCACCTCCGGCGAGTGTTTCGCCGAAGAAAGCATCTAGCAGCTCGGCCGTCGGGGGGATATTGCCCGGGTCGTCACTCGCAGATTCAATCAATGATGCATGGTTAAGCCCATCTAACAGGACGAGGATTTTCGGCGGCGCGATCGATTCATAGAGACCGATGGCAAAGCGTGGTGCGACGGTTTGGTCGGCCGTGCCATGCACGATCAAGGTGGGGGGGCCGATGGCCGACGTTTCGCCGCCAAAGATCGGGACCGTGTAGACCGCCGGCGCGACCAGGCTTGCCGCGATGAAACGGGGGTCGGTGCAGCAGGGATGCCGCGTCAATCCGATTGCGGTCGCCCCGCCGAGCGAGTGGCCGATGACCCCGACTCTCGCCGGGTCGATGCGGCCGAAGAGGGCATCATCGGTTTCGGCAGCCGCCACAAGAAGCTGATCCAGCACGAACGAGAGATCACCCGGCTGTCGCAGCAGATCGCCGAGGCCGCTTTGATGACCGCCCGGGGTGCGATCATGGGTGAGCGGGAACGAAGGTGCGGCGACGATCCAACCGCGCGCCGCGAGGAGACGGGCGAGCACGTCCAAGCGCGCCGTGCGGCCGCCCCAGCCGTGCGCCAGCAGCAGGACGCCGCAGCCCGAGGCCCCGCAGGGGATCGCATCGAGGGATTCGGGCGCGTACCAGAGGCGGGTCTCGAGCGTTCGCGACTCGGCGCCCGCAACGCCCCCGTTCGGCGGTGTCGGGCGGGAAGATTCGACCCAGGTGCGGCTCTCGGTGACGACGGCGGCCGGATCGATTTGCGAGGGCGTCGAGGGCCCGCTTGAGCAGGAGACCAGTACAAGCGTCATCAAGCCATGTATTCCTGAACGGAATTCAGCCTTGGCGTTCGAAGGGGGACGGTCTTGCGTGCGTTGCGGGACCATGGCTCTGGTCTAAGCCGGTTTCTGCGAAACCGCAAACGCCGTGCTCCTCCGTTGGAGGGACGCCTGATCGTTGCGCGGTGATCGCGGTTGGTCGATACTGGCGCGGCTCGACAGACGGCTGGAGGAGGTGTGAATGCTCGAGTTGGCGCGACCTTACGAGCACTGCGTGATCGATGTCGAGACCGCTGCTGCCGAAATGCGCCGGCGTGGGGCGAGGGTGGTTGTGCTCCTTGGCTACAGCGGTGGTGCCTCGCTGACAGCGTTGGCGCAGGCCGAGACCGGTTACGGCGATGGCTGGGTCGGGATCGCGGCACATCCGGGCGAAGGCGTCTTCATGGGACAGGTGATCGACCCGTCGGTGGTTGACGAGAGAGATCCTTTTTCAAATGATCAATCGCTCGATATGTATGACCCGGCCAACGGCTGGCAGCCCTCGCCCGCACCGAGCCAGTACGATCCCGACTGGCTTATCCGCTATCGGGCAGCCCAGCAGGCCCGGGTCGCGCGGATCGATGCCATCGCCGACGCCGAAATCGAAGCCGGGCATCAGGCCGGCGTGGCCCTGGAGACGTTGACCCCGGCCAGCGAGGCCTGGCGACAAGCGCGACGACGCGCGGTACATATCCGATACCTGACGATCTACTGCACGCTTGCCGATCCCGCATATCTTAACTTGAGCATCGATCCCAGCGATCGCGCGCTCGGCTCGGTCTTCGCATCGCCCGACCCGATGGATGCCAACTGGGGCGGCTTCGGACTCGGACGGGTGATGACGGCCGGCGGCTGGCTCTCGACCTGGTCCAGCCTCTCGTCAAGGCCCAAGCTCGAAGAGACCATTTCGCGGCTGTCCTGTCCGCTGCTGCTCGTGCACCCAACGGCCGATACCGAGATCCGCTTGCGCCAGGCACACGCGATTCGCGACGCCGCGACCAGTGCTTCTTTGAGCTACCACGAGCTCAAGGGTGCCTCCCATTATCTCGAAGGCCATCGCCAGCCCGCCATGGAAATCGTCGCCGAGTGGATTCAGGAGACACTCGCTTGATTTCCCGCATGATGTTCAATCCCGAACCGGCGACAGCTCGGGACGGCAAATCAAGTTTAAAGTTGTCGCAATGAGGAACGCATGAGTCATCGGGTTGTCGTCTGGGGTACGGGGAATGTCGGGTTGCCCGCGATCCGCGCGGTACTGGCCGCGCGCGAGCTTGATCTGGCGGCAGTGCTTGTCGCCAACCCGGCGAAGATCGGCGTCGATGCCGGGCTTCTCGCCGGTGTCGACGCCTGTGGGATCCTCGCCACCGACGACGTTGCCGCTGTGCTCGCGCTGCGCCCCGACGCCGTCGCCTATTGTGCCTCGGGCGATTTCCGTCCCGAGGCGGCACTCGACGATGTCGAACGCTGCCTGCGCAGTGGCGCCAACGTCGTCGCGTCGGCGCTCTATGATTTCCTGCATCCGCCCTCGGCCCCCGAGCCTCTGCGTCGGCGCTTCGACGCGGCTTGCACCGCCGGCGTCTCGTCGCTTTTCGTGAGCGGGATCGATCCGGGCTGGGCACTCGACCTTCTGCCGCTGGTCCTCTCGGGTGTGGCTGGCCGGATCGACGAGATCCGGGCGCAGGAAATTTTTTGCTATTCGACCTACCACGCCCCCGATGCCATCCGCTTCCTGGTCGGCTTCGGCCAGCCGCTCGAACAGGTGCCGCCGATGCTGCTGCCGGAGGTTTTGCTGCGCGTCTGGGGTGGCATGATCCGTATTCTTGCCGATGGTCTTGGCTTGACTCTCGACGAGATCCGCACCCAGGTTGAACGACGTCCGCTCGAGCGGACGATCGAGATTCCCGGCATGGGTCTCTTCGAGCAGGGTTCGCAGGGGGCCTTCCGCTTCGAGGTGCAGGGCCTCGTCAAGGGCGTCCCACGATTGGTGGTCGAGCACGTCACCCGGATCATTCCCGAAATTGCCGCTGATTGGCCCCGCCCGCCCGGCGATCGTCTCGGCTGTCATCGCGTGATTCTCAGCGGCCGTCCCCGCGTCGAGGTCACGATCGAAGCCGACGAGGGCCAGGGCAATCCCGCCGAAGGTGGCAACGCCACGGCCGCCGGCCGCCTCATCCACGCCATTCCCGCCGTCTGCGAGCGCCCCCCGGGCCTCGTCCACCCCCTCGACCTGCCGCTCATAAAGGGGACGTGCGTTTAATATTTTCGAAAAAGTTTAATTTTCCATCAACGCACGGGAACGTCGAAGACCGTCTCGGGCCAGGGCTCGTCGCGCAGGGTGTAATGCCACCACTCCTTGGGATAATTGATGAAACCGCGGGCTTGCATGGCTTGCACCAGCACCAGCCGATTGGCCTGTTTTTCCAGCGCGTACGGCGCAACGACGCCTTCGCCGTTGAAGAGTTTTAATAGTTCAAATTCCA
>VFKT01000085.1 GCA_009885395.1 Deltaproteobacteria bacterium
AGTTCCTCGATCAGGGTGTCGAGTTGCCCGGCGATATCGGCTTTCTCCCAGGGAAAGAAGCCGCCCTCGGGCGCCTGGCCGAAATGCCCGTAAGCCGCCGTTTTGCGGTAGATCGGGCGCAGCAGATCGAGCTTGCGGATGATCGCGGCCGGGCGCAGATCGAGCACCTTCAAAAGCGCGTCAGAAATCTTCTCGTCGTCGACGACACCGGTGTTGAAAGTATCGACCAGCACAGAAAGGGGCTGCGCCACGCCGATCGCATACGCGATCTGCACCTCACAACGTTCGGCCAAACCCGCCGCAACCACATTGCGCGCCATGTAGCGGCCCATATAGGCGGCACTGCGATCGACCTTCGAGGGATCCTTGCCCGAGAAGGCACCTCCCCCGTGACGGCCGTAGCCGCCGTAAGTGTCGACGATGATCTTGCGGCCGGTGAGGCCACAATCGCCCATCGGGCCACCGACGACGAATCGGCCGGTCGGGTTGATATGGTAGTCGGTCGTCGCCGAGAGGAACTCGGCCGGGATGATCGGGCGGATGACATGCTCCATCATCGCTTCGCGCAGGGTCGCATTATCGACGTCCTCGCTATGCTGGGTCGAGATCACCACGCTGGTGACGGCAACCGGACGGCCGTTCTCGTAGCGCACCGTCACCTGAGACTTCGAGTCGGGGCGCAGAAAACGGAGGATGCCTTCCTTGCGAACCTGGGTGAGACGCTTGACGAGACGATGCGCCAACGCGATCGGCATCGGCATCAGCTCGGGCGTTTCATCACAGGCGTAGCCGAACATCAAACCCTGATCTCCCGCGCCCTGGTCTTCCTCGCGATCCCGATCGACACCCTGATTGATATCGGGCGATTGGCGATCAAGAGCCGTGAGGACGGCACAGGTCTGATAATCGAAGCCCATCTCGGACGAGGTGTATCCGATATCCTTGACGGTCTCGCGAGCGATCTGGGCGTAGTCGATTTTGGCCGAGGTGGTGATCTCACCCGCCAGCACGATCATGCCGGTTTTGCACAGCGTTTCGCAGGCGATGCGGGCCCGCGGATCCTCGGCGATGATCGCATCGACCACCGCATCGGAAATCTGGTCACACATCTTGTCCGGATGTCCCTCTGAAACGGATTCCGAGGTGAATAAAAAATTCTTGGGCGCCATCTGCTTTACTCCCGGCCAGGCGGCTTGATTGCCGCCAAATTAGAGGTGCGCATTGTAACCACGCTGCCCCTGCGGGTACAAGGCAAAAGGTGCAATCCGGCGACGATAAACCCGCGGCCAAGGCGAGCCTCCGCCATCGGTTGCGCCCACGCAGACGTGCGCTTGGCCCTGATGCCCTGCTCGATACGGCCGCCCGGCTGGCGGCGAGCGCGGACGAGAGGCTCTTTGCCGGGCTCGCCAGCGTGGCGGGCTTCGTGGCGCATGACAACGAGCCCGATCCCCGATTGCTGCTCAAGCGACTGGTCGAAGCCGGTGCGGGGCTCTTGCTGCCGCGCGTCGCCGGGGCCGGTGGGGGACCGCTCCTGCCGCGTGTTGCCGGGGCCGAACTCGAACTGGTGCGGGTCGCAGCCTTGGAACCCCTGGTACACTCGGGTCCGGGCGGAATCGCAGAGCCGATCGGGCCGGCGTTGGCGCTCGGCGCTATCGCCCTCCCCGCCCTGGTGCTGGTGCCGGCCCTGGCGCTGGCCCGGGACGGCCGACGGCTGGGTCGGGGTGGCGGCCATTACGACCGGCTGCTGCCACGCCTGCGCGCGCTCGGCTGGATCATTGTCGGGGTTTGTCACGAAGCCGAGATTCAACCCGACCTCCCGACCGAGGCGCACGACCAGCGCGTTGATTACCTCTTGACGGAGGCCGGATTGCGACCCGTCTTGTCGGACCCGCTGCGCCTCGCCTCCCGCAGCGGGGAGCTGCGGCATTGACGATTCGAGCGAACGGCAAGGCTTCGTCAACTAGCGCCTCGGCTTCGCGCTACCAAGAGCGTCTGCGATGAGCCTGCTCGTCGCCGGCACCCTCTCCTTCGACTCGATCGAAACGCCACGCGGCCGGCGCGACAACCAACCCGGCGGCTCGGCGCTTTTCGCGGCGAGTGCCGCCGCGCGAACCATGCCGGTTCGCCTGCTGGCGGTGGCGGGCTCGGATTTCGACGAACCCACCTTGCAGAGACTCGCCTCAGACGGTGCCGATCTCGCGGGCCTCGAGCGTGCCAGCGGCCCCAATTTCCGCTGGCACGCACGCTACTTCGGTACCGGCGATCAGCGCGAAACGCTCGCCACTGAATTCGGTGTGCTCGCGGATTGGGCACCGCAGGTTCCGAAGACCTTCCTGAGCAGCACGCGGGTGTTTCTGGCCAATGCCTCGCCCCGTCTCCAGACCCTGATCCTCGACCAATTACACACGCCGGCCTTCGTCGCGCTCGATACCATGGGTTTTTGGATTGAACGGGAACGCGAAACCCTGCTGGCCCTGCTGCCGCGAATCGACGCGCTGCTGGTGAACGAAGACGAGGCGATGCTGCTTTGCGGTTGCAGGGACGCTCGGGCAAGTGCTCGCGAGTTGCAGCGCATGGGCGCCCGCCTGGCAATCGTCAAGCGTGGTAGTCGTGGTGTGGTTGCGGCTTGCGGATCTCTGTTGATCGATATGCCGGCGATCGGCCTCGACCTTGTGGTCGATCCCACCGGCGCCGGCGATGTCTTCGGCGGTGCTTTTGTCGCCCATCTTGCCCTCTCGGCCGGGGCCTTGCCGGCTGCACCCGCGCTTTCGGCGGCGTTGGCCTGGGCGAGTGCGCTGGCGAGCGCGGTGGTTGAGGATTTCGGCCTCGCCGGATTGGCGAGACTCGGCGCCGCTGAAGGCGAGTCTCGCCGCGATCTGTTGCTGCGTCAGGCGCTGGAAATGCCAGGGTGACGATCGCTACGTACACCACGTCCTCGCCAGTTCGCAGTTCGAGGGGCCAGGCGCTGGAATTACTGCGATGAGAATCCCGGGCGTCAACGACCCCGAACGAGTTTCCGAGGAAGCCCGCTCCGGGGTCGCGGCGGTGGTGCTCGCGGGTGGACGAAGTCGCCGCATGGCGCAACCGAAGGCGTTGCTTGAGATCTCTGGTCAGGCCCTGCTCGAACGGGTGCTGCTCGCTGCCGGCAGTGTTGCCGGCGAAATCGTGCTGGTGCTGGGGTTTCCAGAAACCTCACGTACCGCCGAGCGTGCCGCCTTGCTTGAGCTGCTTGATTCCTTGACGAATGCGGGCAGGTTTCGGCAGCAACGCATGGAAGCCCCCCCGGCGCGGGGACCTCTGCCGCCAGCCCCCGCTGGGTTTCCCGAAAGTTCCGGGCCGCCGACGCCCGAGAGATCGGCTGCTTCCGTGCTCTTGCCAGTCGTCCGCGTCATCGAAGACGAGATCGTCGGTGGAGGCCCTCTGGCCGGCCTGGTGCGCGGCCTCGGCTCGATCCACCGCCCGATCGCGCTGGCGCTGCCCTGTGATGCACCGACTCTCGTCCCCGGGTTGCTTCGGTATCTGGTTCGGGAGCTTGAGAACCGACCCGGCGTCGACGCGATCGTGCCGATTCGAGGAGGCCGCGCCGAGCCAATGGTCGCGGCCTACCGGCCGGAACGCACGGCTGCCGCCTTCGCCGCGGCCTTCGCAAGCGGCGAGCGCGCCCTGCACCGTGCGCTTGCCCGACTCGCCGTGCATGAACTCGGGGAAAAGCAATGGCGCCGCCTCGACCCCGAAGGTGCCAGCTTCGTGAATCTCAATGACAGTGACGACGTGCGATCATTCACCGGCTTGGCGACTTGATTCCGGCGGAAGATGCGGCCTGTCGGCGTTGATCTCGACCGCGAAAATTAAACTTTCGCGCGAATATTAAACGCACGTCCCCACCGTGGCTCACATCGGGCGGATCTCGTCCATCTGAGGGGCGAGCTGGGCGCGTAGGCGGGAGAGTGCGCGCGAGTGGAGCTGCGAGACTCGCGATTCGGTGATGCCGAGGCGCTCGCCCACTTCCTTCATGGTGAGATCGGCCCGGTAGTAGAGCGGCAGCACCAGACGCTCGCGCGGCGAGAGCACGAGAAACGCTTCCTTGACCACGCGGGCGCGCTCTTCCTCGAAGAGTGCGGCCACGGGATCACCGGCAGATGCGGCCAGCACCTCCTCGTAGCCGAGCGACTCACCGCCCGGGCCGCTGCCGAGTTCTTCGAGCGAGAGCATCGCGAGATCGCCGACCTCGTCGCGGAGTTGGTGCAAGGCTTCGACGCTGAGACCCATCTCGAGAGCCAGTTCGTCGGTTGCGCCAGTGCGCCCGAGACGCTCCTCGAGGCTGCGGCTGCTGCGTTCGAGTCGGCGCGCCTTCTGGCGCATGGTTCGGGTCGCAAAATCGTGGACGCGGAGTTGGTCGAGAATGGCGCCGCGGACCCGGATTCTGGCATAGCCAGCGAAGCTCATGCCACGCGCGGCATCGTAGCGCTCGATCGCCGCCAGCAATCCCTGAAGGCCCCAGCCGACGAGTTCCTCGCGCTCCAGTCCGCTGGGCAAGGTGGCGTGGATCTGTTGTGCGACCTGACGCACGAGAGGAAGCCAATCGGCCAGGCTTTCCCGGCTGGCGACCTCTCCTTCGGGTCTCTCGACCGAGGCCGAACCTCTGGCTGCTGGACCATGGGCCGAGAGGGCCTTTTCCTTCAAGCCTGGGACCCCTGATTCCTGCACCTGCCACCGGTTCCGCCCCTGCCTCGTCCTCATGATCCGCCCCCGCCTCGCGCACCAGCCACCCACCATCAACCGTCAATCGTCAAGCCAGAGCAACCGCCATGCCGCGAGGCCTCGATTGAGGCTCGCCATGGCGTGCGGCAGCCTTCGACCCTCCGCAGACATGAAATCGCCAGCGCAAGCCCGCAAGCCACGCGCCTGCGCTACGCAACGCCCGGGCATGGGCCTATGCGGCGGGCACGGCCCGTGACGACCGTTCGCCGCTTCGCCACGGAGGTAGCGCTCCCTCTCGCGGCGGCGCCCTTGCGCAGCAGCATGGCGGAGCGCGACAACAAACACATGGACGTGGCTTCACTGCACCGCGCAATCCTGAGCGCCGGGGAGAGGCTTGGCTTTCGTCGCATCCGCGCCGCCGCACCCACCCGCCTCGACAGGGGCGAGTTTCTTGAGCAATGGCTCGCAGAAGGTCGCGCCGGCGAGATGCGATTCTTGCTGCACCATCGCAAAGCCCGGCTCGATCCGCGCACGCGCTATCCCTGGGCGCGCACGATCCTCTCGGCCTTCGTCCCCTACCCGGCACCGCCGCCCTTTCCTGCGGATTGGCGGGAGCGATTGCTCGGCCGAATCGCCGCCTACGCGCGGGCGCCGGATTACCATGATGCCCTGGAACATAAGCTTGAAATCTGGAAGCAGGCCATCCGGGAACTCGTCCCCGAAGCACGCGTCGCCGGCTACACCGACACCGGCGCCATCCTGGAACACGAATGGGCGGCCCGGTCGGGGGTGGGCTGGACAGGCAAGCATACGCTCACGCTTAGCGAAGAGCTGGGCTCCTACGGTTTTCTGGCCGAACTCCTGCTCTCGATCGAACTGCCACCCGACGAGCCCGTCGTCGAACGCTGCGGCACCTGCAGTCGCTGCCTGCCGGCCTGTCCGACAGGCGCCATCGAAGCGAATTGGCGGCTCGACCCACGTCTTTGTATTTCATATCTGACGATTGAGCAGAAGGGCCCGATCCCGACAGATCTGCGTCCAGCGCTCGGGGAGTGGATCTTTGGCTGCGATCTCTGTCAGCTCGCCTGTCCGTGGAACCCTCCTGCTTCCGGGGAGAGCGAATCGGCACTTGCGCCGCATCTGCCCGCGCTGCTCAGGCTCGATGAGGCGGGCTTCGACAAGCTCTACGGCCGCTCGGCAGTGCGACGTACGGGCCGGATCGGCCTGGCCCGCAATGCGGCCGTCGTGCTTGGCAACACCCTTCGAGAGGAAGCCATCGCTCCGCTCGCAAGCGCACTGGCGGAGCACGACGCGGCACTCGTGCGCGAGCATGCGGCGTGGGGGCTTGGTCGTCTGAGCGGCCATGGCCGCGCCAAAGTCGTGCTCGCACTTGAGCGGGGACTCACCGATCCCGCCGAAGCCGTCCGGGAGGCTTGCCGAGAGCAACTCTCGAAGTCCTAGCTTGGTGCGCGATGCGATGGCGAGTCGATCGTGATGCACCGCACAGGCCGGGGGCGGCCATTGCGGCCCGTCGCCTCACCATGCTTGAGGTCCACCAGAAACCGTGAAGGTTCAAACCAGCGCGTGACCTTCGGTCGATTCCAGCCCGAGCCGACGCAGAAGACGCTCCTTGATTCTCACCGTGACCTTCTCACGTTCGAGACCGTTGCCTTCGACCGAGACGCGCCCGCCCGCGATCATATCGTGGCCACCGGCCGAGCGGCTGCCCAGCACTTTCTGCAGCATCTCACCGGCATTGACGTCCATCTCGGTGGTGCGCGCCGAGACATAGAGGTTCTTGCCGTAGCAGCCGATCGCAACCGCCCATTCCACATCCTCGAGCCGAAGCAGGAAGTCGGCGACCTCGGCCACCATATCGGGATAATGGACGTCGCCGAGATCCGAGAGCACCAGCCGATCGCCATAGACCACGGCCTCTTCGATCGCGTCGCGGAAGACCCGGAAATATTCACGCGGCACCCGGGCGTGCTCGATCTTCCCGAGCCGGCGTTTGTTGGCATAGGGATAGAGAAAATGGCTCGCCGCAAAATCGGCCGGTGTCGATTCACGGCCGAGATCCTGGGTCTCGGCATTGATGCCGTAAAAGAGCCCGGTTGCAATTTTGTTATCTACAGAAACCCGGGCCTCGCGAAGGTACTCGGTCAGGATGGTCGACGTCGCGCCGTACGCCTCGCGCAGATCGTGGAACGGCACCTGTGTCACATCGCCATAGGCCGGGTGGTGGTCGATGACACCTGTCGGATGGATTCGCGGCGGCAGGGAGTTGTTGCGTCGCCCAGGCTGCGTGTCGACCAGGACCACCTTGGACTGCGCCGTGAACGGGATCTCGCCGACCGGGACCAGTTCGATATTCAGAAGCTTCACCATGGCGCGGTTCTCGGCCCGACCGATGATTCCGCCCAGCGCGATCACCGAATCCTGATCTGCCAGTTCACGCAGCAGATATTGCAACGCCGCCGCGCTCGCGAGCGCATCGGGATCGGGATTATCGTGCGGCAGGATGACGACCGGTTCCTCACCGCGCACCTTCTCCAGCAACGAAACGATTGGGCCTTTGGCGTTTGCCATTCAGGAAGCCGGCCCCGGGAAATCGGCCGATGCCGGTGACGATAGCGGTATGGCCGATGCCGTGTAAAGGCGGAAGGCTTGCCGCAGAGCAGCCCGCTTGGGGCCCTCCTCCGCCAGTGGGGCAAAGCTGTCCGGAACTGGCGGAAGGGCCGACCGGTGGGGCCCGGGCTGCAAGGATGCTGCCAAGGACAGAGGCCCTCGCCACGCGCGGGGCTCGCCGCGCCGGCACGCGATGATCGAAATATCCCACCAACCCAAGAAGCAGCTTTTGCGTCGCCGTCTTGACTAGCCGCGCCGGCAGGCGATGATCCGGGTGTGATCAACGAAAGCTCTGAGCCTGATGTGGCGGGATCGTTCCTCGCGACGAGATTCGGTCTCGACGAACGTGCGCTTGACAGAACCCTTGGCTCGGCCCTGGTCGGGCGGATCGATCACGCCGATGTCTTCCTCGAAGACTCGGAAACCGAATCCGTCGGTCTCGAAGACGGCGAGGTTCGCCAGGCCTCGCATCAAATCGTGCAGGGGGCCGGTATCCGGGTGCTGGTCGGCGACCGCACGGGCTATGCCTACACCGACGAAATCACCCGGCCGAGGCTCGAGGCTGCCGCCTCCAGTGCCCGCCAAATCGCGGCGGGCTCCGAATCGCACGCCGCCCTCGATCTCCGCCTCGCGC
>VFKT01000312.1 GCA_009885395.1 Deltaproteobacteria bacterium
GCCCCGACATCCACCATGTGCTCACCGAGGTGGAGCAGCAGACGGGCGAGATTCCCCTGCTGGTCGCCACCTCGGCCCGGGCCGGACCGGGCGCCCTCTCCTTTGCCGAGCTGCGGCGTCGGCTGCAGAACCCGGGCCCGCCGAGGCTGCTGATCCTCGGCACCGGCTATGGCCTGGCGACCCCGTTGCTGGACCGGTGCGAAGAGCATCTCGAATCGGTAAGGGGTGTGGCCGGTTACAACCACCTTTCGGTCCGTGCTGCGGCGGCGATCCTTTTCGCCCGCCTCGCTTTTGGTCCGACGGGCAATCCGTAAGACGAGGGGACCATGAGCAGGGGCGCAATCATCCAGAGAATCGACGCCGAGCAATTGCGCTCGGACATCCCGGACTTTCGGCCCGGCGATACCGTCCGTGTGCATGCCAAAGTCGTCGAGGGCGACAAGGAACGTATCCAGACCTTCGAGGGTGCGGTGCTGCGGCGGCAGAACGGCGGCATCCGCGAGACCTTCACGGTCCGCAAGATTTCCTACGGCGTCGGCGTCGAGCGAACTTTTCCCCTGCACTCGCCGCGGGTCGACAAGATTGAAGTGCTGACCCGAGGTCGTGTGCGCCGAGCGAAGCTGTACTACCTTCGTGGACTCTCCGGCCGCGCGGCACGCATTCGCGAGGTCGGCCAGACGCGTTGAGCGGCATTGCCGTCGTGATCGCCCGAACGCCTCAAAGAGATCCCTCACTCCCGCCGGCACTTGCCCCGGGGCCGGTCTTTCGTCACGAAATAGGACATGACGCCCGGATCACGGGACGCATCCACTTCCCGGCCGACGCACGAATCGACGGCTCTGTCAGCGGCGACGTCCGTGCCGATGCGCTGCTGCTCATCGGCCAGAGCGCCAGGGTCGGGGCCATCGTAAGCGCCAAAAAACTCATCGTCGAAGGTCGAATCGAGGGTGAGATCAACAATTGTGATACCTGCGAGCTTCGTCCCGGCGCCCGCATCGTAGGGCGCATCGCCGCCCGCAACCTGATCGTACGCGAAGGCGCCATCATCGAAGGTTGGCTCAGTATCGGTGGCGGGAAGCGTTCCTGAACCGGGCGTTGCCGCGCCCCAAACCTCAACGGAGATTTTCGCCGCATGGCCCAGCTTTCGATCGAAGAATTCGAGCAATGTCTCGAGACGCTCACCACCGATAGTTCGGTCGGAAGCCTGCGCGATCGCTTCGTGCGGATCGGCGCCTTCCATACCCGCAAGGGTATCGCGACCCTCAGTCAACTGGCGCAGCGGCTCTGGACCCTGAGCAGCGGGCTCAAGCGACCCACTCCGGCGCTGCACGGCTTCCAGGCCCTTTGGGCCGACTGGTTGGGGTCTAAACTCGACGATGGCACCGGCCACCTGCTCGATGAAATTGCCAACGCGATCAACGAAGCGCTCGATGGCAACGAGATCCGCGACGCCATGCGCGACGCGCTTGAGGAACGCCTCAGCCGCTACGAGAGCGTGCTGGCGGCGCGCGTCGGGCCGATCGCGGCCCGGCTCGATACCCTGCAAAAAGCGTTGCCGGTGGTGGCTGAACTCCTGCGCGGGCGAGCTTTGCCCGAGCCCGCGACCGACCTGCCGGAGCCGACCGACGAGCATGTGCATGGCGCGGGTTGTGAGCACGGGCACGGCGACGACGAGCATGTGCATGGCGCGGATTGCGACCACGGGCAGGACGACGACGAGAAAAACCCGGGCTGAAAGGCGAAAGCTCGGGTCGCACGTCTTGTCGGACCGCAAGAGTGAGCCGTGTCCGGCGGCCCCTTCCCGCTGCCGAATCGGCGTGCCACGCTGAGCTCTGATGCCCGGTTTCCGCGTAACCCATGACGGCCCGGTGGCGTCCTGGATTTTCTACTGGCTGGCTCGCGCCTGGCTGGCCTTCTTTGGTTGGAACGTCGAAGGCAGGATGCCCTCCGGCGGCCGCGGCGTCGTCATCGCCTCGCCGCATACCAGCAATTGGGACCTGCCCTTCATGCTGGCCGTGGCCTGGGTCTTTCGGGCCCGCCTGCACTGGCTCGGCA
>VFKT01000181.1 GCA_009885395.1 Deltaproteobacteria bacterium
CGGCCGCTCCGCCGCCCTGTCGCCACAGGCCCGTCGACAGCCGGGATGGCCTTGAGGGGCTCACGGCTTGTTTCGTTCACGGGGCAGCGGGTTCAAGCCGGGCGTGAGGGAGCCTTGGTGGAGCGCCGCCAACGAGAGTGGAGTCATGGAGGTTTACAACCATGGCGCCGATCACGATCATCCGGACATCAACGACGGCAACGGAGACGGCAAGCCCGACGGGATTCCCGCCTTTAATCCGTATTTCTGGGATCAGAACCTTGGCATCTACGTTGCCATCGGGGCAGGACCCGGCGGTGGCTCGGGCACCGCCAACTTCGCGCGAATCGACGATTACCGGGAGGCCGATGCCGAGATCCGACGGAGCGCGGCCTATATCGCGTCGCGCATCGCGCCGGCCTGGCCCGATCTCTTTGCGTATCCGTATGGCCAGTTCAGCTCCTATCTGGCCCAGACTTATTTCCCACAGCGGCAAAGCGAGCACAGGACGGTGGCGGCTTTCCGCACGGGCACCGGCAGTTTCGCCGGGAACTATCTCAAGCGAACCACGAACCGATGGAAGATCCCCCGTTTCACTCACGGTGCCGCCGCACCGAACGGGTGGTCGGATTCCGCCGGCCTGATCGCGATCCTCAACCGCTGATGGGGTTGATGCCCTCGCCCTGACCGACGCTGGGTCTTCGCGAGAGCGCATCGCATACGATTCTGCCCACTGTTCCCTGTCCCTTGTACCCCGACCAAGCGTCGGCCTCTGTGGTAGGGATGCCGTTGCATGACCACCCTGCCAGCAGACCCTGGGAGCGATGGGCGCGTCTTCGTCACGCGAGTCGAGGACGGACCGGCGCTGGCTGGCGACCTCTTCCATCAGATTTTTGGAGGGACGCCGCCCCGGCACCCAAGACATTATGTAGCCTTCTCGCGCAAGATCGATGGCCTCTTTCGGGTGGTCGGCTATTTTCACGTCGACTTCGAAGCCGAGTATGCCCTGGTCGGCGGCTTATGTGTTGACCCGGCCTTCCGAGGTCGCGGCATCGGTCAGGCTCTTGAATTGGCGCCCGAGAGCGAAGCCGATGGGGCGCTGGCTTTTTTTGCGTACGCGGGCAATCCGTCCCGGGCCACGCGGATCGGTTACCAGCCGACGGATCATCCCAACCTTCTCGTCAAATGGCTTGCACCCAGCGCCGAGGATGAACAGGCCCGGTTCATCGCCGAGGTCGCCGCACGCGGCCCGTTCTGAGAACGGGAAGGACTCTGAGCACGAGCCCCTCACCGCTACCTCCCGTGGGGTGAGACGATGATCGGCGCCACCGCCGCCGAGGAGTTGGTCGACTACTCCGGATCGCATCGAGATGCCGCGATTCGCGTGGATAGAAGTCGACGGCGATCGTATTTTCCCAGAGAACCAGCCAGAGTTTCTTTATTTAACGGATATTTATCTTGATTTACCGACGTCCGTAGGGCTCTCGAAAACCCCGGCCAGAACGTAAGCCTCGGGAGTGGATCATCTGCCGTCGTCTGCTGGCTCGTTCTCGAGCGCCGCGGCGATGTCGCGAGAGCTGTGCAGGACGCGGACGACCTCAATCCCGTCTTTGATCGGTCGGTAGAAGATCAGCTGGCGCTGAAACTTGCGGATAGGCCACATGCGAAGCCCGGTGAGCCTCGGGCTCAAGTACTTCCGGAGGGCCCCCAGCTGAGTGCGTGCGAGAAGATCGAAGACCGCTTCCGCAGCGTCGAGGAAGCGCCCGGCAGCCATATGATTGGGGTCCGGGCAAGGGGAGTTTCGTCCAGCCAGCCCCTGGCGTTGCTACTTTTTCAGGTGCTTGCGGAAATCGGGCGGGCGACGCTCGCGGAAAGCCGTCGCCCCCTCGCGCGACTCGGGCGTATCGTAGTAGAGGGCGAGCGCCTGCATTCCCATCGAGCCGATCCCCGCGATATGTTCGGAGTCGGCGTTGAACGAGCGCTTTGCGATCGCGATCGCGGTGGGGCTTTTGCGGAGGATTTCTGCGCACCAGCGGTCGACCTCGGCGTCAAGATCAGCCTCTGGGACGACGGCATTGACCATGCCCATGGCGAGAGCTTGCGTCGCCGTGTAGCGGCGGCAGAGGTACCAGAGTTCGCGCGCCCGCTTTTCTCCGATCACCCGCGTCATATAGGCCGTGCCGTAACCTGGATCGACCGAACCCATGGCGGGACCGACCTGTCCGAAGACTGCACTTTCGGCGGCGATCGTGAGATCGCAGATCAAGGCAAGGACATTGCCGCCCCCGATCGCGTAGCCACGCACCCTCGCGATGACGGGTTTCGGCACGTTGCGGATCACGGCCTGCAACTCGTCGATCGGCAAGCCAATCGTGCCGCGGCCGTCGTAGCTGCCTTCGTGCGCCGATTGGTCCCCGCCGGTCGAAAAGGCGCGTTCGCCGGCTCCGGTGAAGACGATCACGCCGACGTCCTGGTCCCAGCCGGCTCGTTGGAAAGCGTCGATCAATTCTTCCACGGTGCGGCTTCGAAAAGCGTTGAGCTTGTCAGCCCGGTTGATCGTGATGGTTGCGATGCCGTCCTTGCTGTCGAAAAGAATATCCTGGTAGCTCATTGTTTTTTCCATTTAGTTGACTCGGAGGGCACAAACTCAACCGTTCATGGTGAGGCCGCCCGAGATGCTGATCACCTGACCGGTGATGAAGCTCGCATCGTCACTGGCGAGGAAAGCGACCAGGCCCGGCACGTCGTCGGGTCGACCGAGTCTGCGCATTGGACTGGCCCGGCGAAAAGCCTCAAGAAGCTTTTCACCGCGACCGCTGCTCTCGACCACACTGGCGAGAAGGGGGGTTTCGGTCGGACCGGGGCAAACGGCATTGATGCAGATTCCACGGGTCGCGACCTCGCGGGCAAGAGCCTTGCCGAGTGCGACGATTCCACCCTTGCAGCCCGAATAGACAACCTCTCCCGTCGAACCGACGCGGGCGGCATCCGAGGCGATATTGATGACCCGGCCGAAGCCGCGTGCGACCATGCCGGGCAGCAGGGCGTGCAGCAGGTGGATCGGCCCCTTGAAATTGACGGCGATGAGGCTTTCCCATTCTTCCGGAGTGCTGTCGAGAAAAGGTTTGAAGATATCGAAACCGGCGTTGTTCACGAGGATGTCGGTCGGGCCAGCCTCTGTCTCGAAAGCAGCGACGGCCGTCCGCACCGCGGCGTTGTCGGCGATGTCGACCGACACCGGCCAGGCCCGACCACCGGTGGCCCTGATTTCGGTGCTCACATCTGCTGCTGCCCTAGCCACGCGGTCGAAGACCCCGATGCCGCAGCCCTCCGCGGCCAGGCGCAGGCAGATCGCGCGGCCGATGCCCGAGCCACCGCCGGTGACGACCGCCAGTTTTCCGACGAGTCCGCGCATACCGGGCACCTATTCGAGCCGGTTGATCTGCGCGGCCGCGACCGCGGCGCCGAAGCCGTTATCAATATTGACAACGGTGAGCCCGGCCGCACAGGACGAAAGCATTCCGAGCAACGCCGTCAGGCCCGAGAGGGCCGCGCCATAACCTGTGCTTGTTGGAACCGCGATCACGGGCCGATCGACCAGTCCGGCAACCACACTCGGCAGGGCGCCCTCCATCCCGGCTACCACGATCAGCACAGCGGCAGAGGTCAGGCGCTGCTGTTCGGCCAGCAGGCGGTGCAGGCCGGCCACGCCGACATCGTAGAGCCGCTCGAAGGGTTGGCCGAGTACTTCGAGCGTGCGACAGGCCTCCTCGGCGACCGCGAGGTCGGCGGTTCCCGCAGCGACCACGAGGATCAAGCCGCGCAAGCGCGGTGCGGGTGCGGTTGCTTGTGCCGCTGGCGGTGCGGGCGCCGTTGCTTGTGCCGCTGGCGCCGCGAGCGCCGTTGCTTGTGCCGCTGGCGCCGCGAGCGCCGCCTGGCGCAACAGTGCCGTACGCGATCGGGGATCATAGTCAAGATCTGAAAAAGCCTCGACGCAAACGGCGGCCGGCGCCGGATCGAGCCGGGTGATGAGCAAGGGATGACCCGCTGCCGTGAGCCGGCGCGCGATGGCGACGATTTCTGAAGGCGTTTTGCCGGGGGCATAGATCACCTCGGCGTGGCCCGTCCTCAACATTCGATGATGGTCAACGCGGGCAAAGCCGAGATCCTCGAAAGGCAGGGTCTTCAGCCGCTCGATCGCCTCGTCCAATCCGGTCTTGCCCAGCCGAACTTCGTCGAGGAGGGCTCGCAAACGATCCGGCGTCATCCTTCGGCTTCCTGTCGTTGAACCTCGACCTCTTCCACCGCCCGGTCAGTCGTTCGTATGGCACAGATCCGAAGGTCGCCGACCTCGATGGCTTCGCCCGCAGTCGGCACGCGTCCCAGCGTGAGTAGCATCAGGCCACCTATGGTCTGGACCTCCTTGCAGGGGAGCGACCAGCCGAGCCGGTCCTGTAGCACCCAGAGTTCAGCGCGTCCCCTGACGCGCCAGCGACCCGGTTCGATTTCGCGGACGGGCTCCGATGCCGGATCGTGCTCATCGTCGATCTGCCCGATCACCTCTTCGAGGATGTCCTCGATCGTGATGATGCCGACGGCTCCACCGAATTCGTCGATCACGATGGCGAGGTGGATCCCTTCGGCCTGCATCCGGCGCAGGGCATCGCCGGCATGAATCATCTCGGGCACGAAGGTCGGACGGGTCATCAAATCCGAAACCCGACGGGCGCCGCCCGGATCGAGCAGGTCAAAGGCGTGCAGCACGCCGACGATGTCCGGCAGTTGATGGCGGTAGATCGGGATCCGCGAGACGCCGCGTTGCTTGATGATCTGTGCGGCCTGCTCCAACGATGAGGTTTCGGGCAGCGCCGTGACATCGACGAGCGGAATCATCAGGTCTGTGACGGTTGCATCGGCGAAATCAAAGACACCGCGGATCATGGCGCGTTCGGCGTCGGCCTGGTCGCCGGTCTGCACGCGCGTCTGGCTGCCGAGTCCGGCACGTGGCGGCGGAAGAGCCCCGGTGGCGCCTCCGGGAGGCCGGAGGAACCGGCCGAGCGTCGCGGCCAAGCCGCCCGAGGCGGCAGTCGGACGTAGAGTTCGTGGCAAAAGATCGAAGCCGGCGACGGTCAGTGGAGCGAGCAGGAAACCCAAGACCGCAGCGGTGGGTCCCGCCGTTTGCAGCAGGGTGGCAGCGCAGCCAAGCGCCAGCAGGGCGCTGCCGAGTTCGACCCCAAGCCCGGTCAGGCGAAGCGCCGCGTCACGTTCGGGAGCATTGGCGGCCCGCAACCACGCCGACTCGGCGGTCGCCGAGAGCCCTCTTGTCAAGCCGCCAAGGGTCAGCATGCCGACGGCAAGAAGGAGGCTCATGCGCGCCTCCAGATTTCAGCGCGGCAAGAGCCCCACCATAGGTCGCGCAGCAAGGGGGTCGAGCCGCTCATTCGTTCTCCTCGACCCGAATGCGTCGTAATACGCTGCCTTCGCGCCGCTCGATTGTAAAGCGGAGACCGTCAAAAAGTATTTCCTCGCCGAGCCGGGGGATGTGGCCGGCTTGCGACATCAGGAGCCCGCCCAGGGTTCCGTCCGGATCCGCCGCCGTGATCGAGCGCGCGAGTTCCCGCCCGAGCGTGCTGATCGACATGCGTCCGGGCACGACCAGGGCGGCGCCATGGTGTTCGATTTCGGTGTCCTCGTCGTCACCCTCGTCGCGGATTTCGCCGAAGAGTTCCTCCAGCAGATCCTCGAGCGTGACCAGCCCGAGCAGGCTGCCCATCTCATCGAAGACCAGAGCGAGATGCGCCCGGCGACGCCGCATATCGCGCAACACCTCGTCGAGCGGCGCGTCGGCCGAGACGATCTCGGGTGGGTGCAGGATCGACTCGATTTCGAAATCCGCGTCAAAGCTGCGCCCGATCAATTCTTTGATGTAGAGCACGCCGGCGACGTCATCTTTCTGATGGCGATGAATCGGCACGCGCGCAAAACGGACATCCTCGACAGCCTGCAGGATCTGTTCGATCGGCAGGTCGGCGGCCAACGAGAAGACGTCGATCCGCGGGGTCATGACATCCCGCACACGGCGGCTGCCGAAGGCGCGCACGCGGGCGAGGAGGGCTCGTTCGTGTGGGTCGAGTTCGGTTTCGGGAGTCGGCGTGCCCTCGGCCTGGTCGCCGGCGACAAAACGGTCTGCGATGGCGTCGCCGCCACCCCGCAGCCGTCGAACCAGGCCGCGCAAAAGACGGGTTGGCGGCATCAGCAGGCCGATGAGCGGCCACCACCGACCGCGAGGCGGAGTTGTCTGCGCGAGGTGTTGCCGCCGCGCGAGCCCCCGCGCCACCAGCACCAGGGTCGCGAGGCCAAAGGCCAGCAGCCATCCCTCCCAGTCGAGACCGCCGAGAGTGAAGCCAGCCGTTGCGGCGGCGAGCAGCAAGGTATCCAAAAGAATCCAAAGCGTCGTCAGGGCGGTGCGGGGGTAGGCCCGTGCCGAGTCCACCGCAGCCGGTGGCTCTTCGTCCGGGGCGGTACGTGCCGGACCCAGCAAATCTCCCTCCGCTGCACCAACCCTCGAGGCCGCCAGGGTGATGGCAACGGCCAGGGCAAACCATAAAAATACGAATAGACCCGAGAGTTCGCCGGCCGCGTTCACGGTCGAACCTCCGCCTGATGGAAATGATCAAACCCTTCCACAGGGCCAAGAGGACGGCCATCTTCGCCCATGAGTTCGACCTTGGAACCTTCGATGATCTCGCCAATTTCGTGCAAGGGTGTCCCGAGATCGCGGGCGATCCCCGTGATTCTTTCAACGAGCTGTGGCGACACGGCAAGTAAAAGTTCGTAATCCTCGCCACCTGGGATCGCGAAGCCGACACCCCGGCCATCTAACGCCCGGACGGCGGCAGAGAGGGGGAGATGGTCAAGCCGAAGACGAGCCCCAACCCCACTGGCGCGGCAGAGATGGCCCGTATCGACCAGCAGGCCATCGCTGAGATCGAGGCCGGTTCGCACGCCGGCGCCCGCGAGGCGGCGCGCCAGTTCCAGACGCGGCGTCGGTGAGACCCAACGGCTGCGCAAGACCTCGGGGGGTCGTTCGTCACGCAGCAGAAAGGAGAGCGCTGCACTGGCATCCCCGAGGGTTCCGGAAACGAAAAGCCGATCGCCGGGGCGGGCGGTGTCGCGCCGGAGGGGTTCACCGTGGAGTTCGCCGATTGCCGTCAAAGTTAGAGTCAGCAATGGGCTTCGACTGAGGTTGCCACCGACCAGCGCAGCCCCGTGTTCTGCGAGGGCAGCGGCACAGCCGTCGATCAATGCATCGAGCTGCCTGGCCTGGAAGCTTGACGGTGCCGTCACGGCGAGCAGGGCGTTTGTCGGCTCGGCGGCCATGGCAGCCAGATCGCTCAAGTTCACAAGCGCCGCCCGGGCCCCGAGTTCGGCCGGCGAAAGCCAACCCGAGCGAAAATGCACCCCCTCGACCAGCGCGTCGGTGGTCATCACGAGCGGCCGCCCACTCGGCCAAACCACCGCGGCGTCATCGCCGGGGCCGATGGCGATTCGCAACGAGAATCGGCCTTGACCATTTCGCAGACGGCGACAGAGCGCATCGAGAAAGGCGTGCTCGCCGACGTCACTCAGTGGGTCGTCGTCAGCCAAATTTCTCGCGAACCTTGTCGAAGAAGCCTTTATGCTCGTCGCCAGCGGTCTCTCCCGAGATTTCGGCAAACTCCCGCAAGAGCTCGCGCTGACGCGGGTCGAGTTGGCGCGGCACATCGACAACAATGCGCGTGATCTGGTCGCCACGGCCATAGCCGTGCAGGTCGGGGACGCCGCGGCCGCGCAGGCGGAACAGGCTTCCTGATTGCGTACCGGCCTTGATTTTCATCTTCACCGAGCCGTCGAGTGTCGGGACATCCAACTCGCTGCCGAGCGCGGCCTGCGGGAAGGAGACGTGTACGTCGCAGACGACTTCGTTGCCGTCGCGACGAAAGTGCTGGTGCTCGGCAACGCGGATCAGGACATAGAGGTCGCCGGCGGCGACCCCGGCGGCATGTTCGCCCTCACCGCGCAGTTTGAGTCGGGTGCCGTTGTCGACGCCACCGGGAATATCGACCTTGAGTGATTTCTGCTGGCGCACACTGCCGGCACCACGGCAGCCGCCACAGGGGTCGGTGACCACCTGGCCCGTGCCTTGGCAGCGACCGCAGGTTTTGGCGATCGAAAAAAAGCCTTGCTGGAAGCGGATCTGGCCGGCGCCCTTGCAATCGGCGCAACGGTCGCGGGGCTTGCCCTCGCGGTTGCCGGTGCCCCGGCAACTCTCGCACGGGGATTGGCGTGGAATTTCGATTGTCTTTTCGCAGCCGAAAGCCGCCTCCTCGAAACTGACCTCAAGGGAGTATTGCAGATCCTCGCCGTGTCGTCGGCGTGAGCGGCCGCCACCGCCACCGAAGAGATCGCCGAAAATATCGCCGAAAATATCCTCGAAGCCGGCGGATGAAAAACCGCTGGAGCCACCACCAGCGCCCTGGGTTTGCTGAAAGGCGGCGTGGCCAAAGCGGTCGTAGCGTGCCCGCTGCTCCGCATCTGACAGCACCTGATAGGCTTCGGAAGCCTCGCGGAAGCGGTCTTCGGCGGCCTTGTCGCCCGGATTCTTGTCCGGGTGGTACTTCAGAGCCAGCTTGCGGAAAGCTCTCTTGATCGTGTCGCCGTCGGCCCGGCGGTCAACATCGAGGGTTTCGTAATAGTCGCGGGTTGTCGCCACGGGATCTCCAGGCGGCAGTTTCGATCAGAGCCTTGCCGGAGGCAAGCTGCCACGGCCGCGGGCTCGGACCCCCCTATCGCATCGGCCAACGGGAGGGTGGTTCAGTCGTTAGCCGGGTTCTAGTTCTTCACTTCCTGGAAGTCGGCGTCCACCACGTCGTCGCCGCCTTTGTTGGCATCGGCCGAACCGCCGCCTGTCGGCGAGTCTCCGTCTCCGCCGGCGGCGCCAGCGCCAGCGGCCGCGGCCTTGCGATACATGGCTTCGGCCAGTTGATGCGCGGCTTTTTGCAACGCTTCGGTGGCCGAGCGGATCTCGGCAACCGAGGCTTTCTGGTTCTCGAGCGTTTTGCGGCTCTCGGCCAGAGCCGAGTCGAGCGAGTTCTGGTCTTCGGCGGAGAGCCCATCCTTGGCCTCGCCGAGCGATTTTTCGGTCTGATAGATCAGCGAGTCGAGCTGGTTGTGGGCTTCGATCCGCTCACGGCGCTGATGGTCCTCGGCGGCGTGGGCGTCGGCGTCCTTCACCATCCGTTCGATCTCTTCCGGCGTCAGGCCCGATGAGGCGGTGATCCGGATCGACTGCTCCTTGCCGGTGCCGAGATCCTTGGCATGGACGTGCACGATGCCGTTGGCGTCGATGTCGAAACTGACCTCGACTTGCGGCACGCCGCGCGGTGCCGGCGGCAGGCCGACCAGATCGAATTGACCGAGCAGCTTGTTGTCGGCCGCCATATCGCGCTCGCCCTGAAAGACGCGGATGGTGACGGCGGTCTGGTTGTCCGAGGCGGTCGAGAAGACCTGACTCTTTTTGGTCGGGATGGTGGAGTTCTTCTCGATCAATCTGGTGCAGACGCCGCCCAGGGTCTCGAGGCCAAGCGAGAGCGGCGTTACGTCAAGCAAAACAACGTCTTTGACGTCGCCCTGCAGCACGCCACCCTGGACCGCCGCGCCGATGGCGACCACCTCGTCGGGGTTGACGCCGCGATGAGGCTCTTTGTCAAAGATCCTCTTGACGCGGTCCTGAACGGCGGGCATACGGGTCATGCCGCCAACGAGGACGACTTCGTCGATGCTGCTGAGGGGGATGCCGGCGTCCTTGAGCGC
>VFKT01000306.1 GCA_009885395.1 Deltaproteobacteria bacterium
ACCATGCAGCCCGCCGTGCAGCGGGTTGCTGCCACATAGAGTCGTTGACGCGCATTCTCCGACGCCATCTCGCCGAGATCCGTGATCACGATCCACGGGCGCTCGAGGCCCTTGAAGCGCAGCGCCGTATCGAGGATCAGCGTTTGCGACGCTCGGGCATCGTCGGCCTCGACCGGCTCCACGTCGTGGTGCGGATCGTTGGCCGGGCGCATGGTCCGGCGTGTGCGACTTGCGAGGCTCAGCACGGCGATCTCTTCGTCGCGGACACCACGCTTGCGGAGTTTCTTGATGGCCCGGCGAATCGTCTCCCAGGGCTTTTCGGACTTCCCGATCTTCATGAACTCGAGAACGTCTGACGGCGGCAGCTTCACCTTCTCGCCAGCGCGCCATTTCAAGGCTCTCCGCGTGATGGCATCGGGCGTTCGATAGGATTCGCCAAGGCGAAGAACCACGTCGAAATTCGCCTCGTCGAGCTGGGCCTCTTCAAGAAATCGCTGGTCCGGATCGGCAAACGCAAGCAGAGGTGTCGACGGGCCACGAAGGAGTTCGACGAAGCGCCACTCCGCAGGCGAGAGGTCCTGCGCCTCATCGACCACGAGGACGTCGGGCTTGTCGAGATCGTTCGGCATCAAGGCGGCCACCTGCTCGGCCACGGCCCGCCAGTGCTCCTCGTTCCACTGCGGGCTCGATTGCGGATCGATGTCGGGATTTAGTTGCCGGATCTTCTCCTCCATGAAATCCCGAATCGGGTACGACTCCGTCAAGCCCTCGGAGCGCATCGCCATCGCCAGGGCGCGGGTATAGCAAAAATAAAAGGCGGACTTTCCCTGCTCGCGGGCGCGGATCAGAACCTCGCGCGCCACCAGCGTTTTGCCACTGCCGGGGCTGCCCAACACGAGCAACGTGCCGCGCACATCGGTGCGCCGGGCGAGCATTCGTTGTGCTGTATCAAGCTCGGCAATGGTACGCTTTCGCTCCGCAAGCGCGTCGGCAAAGCGGAGCTGTGGAGTCCAGCCCTCTCCCCAGGACCTGTGGATCAGGTTGCGAAGTGAAGTCGTTGATGAACCCTGCGGCGGAAGAAATCGATTTGCATACGCCAGCAGCGCCTCGCCGAGGTGCTGTAGAGCCGGCGCGAGAAAGACGCGGCCATTGACGTCTGAGCCTTCGGGAACCACGTGCCCGCGGACGTCGGGGAAGATGAGCAGGGCGCTCGTTTCCACTCCACCTTTGCTTGAGTGAGAAAGTTTGAAAGTTCGCCGAAGTTCGCCCTGTGCTTCAAGCACCTGATTAAGGGGATCGACGGCATCCTTACCCTTCTTGTCGCGATAGAACACCCCGTCGACCCGATGCCAATCCGGCCCGCCCTTCACCTCGATGACGATGAGGCCCCGGCTGGGGACAAGCACCAGGAAATCGATTTCGCGAAGGTTGGTTCCTTTACCCCCCCTCGTCTGGAAGCGGAACGAATGCCACGCCTCCCAGCCCTCCGGCAGTTGGGTCTGCATCGCGCGATGCACCGCACGCTCGGCCTCGCTCTTCGTCGGTCGGATGACGTTCCGGGGATGCAAAATTCCGGGCATTCCGAAAGCCTATCCCGAAAAGATTCGGATGCCGAGCGGTGCGGGGCTGCTCGGTCGTCAATCTTGCCGGGCAACAACCCCCGCCAGGGGAAAATGGATCCAACAGGAGGCGACGGTGCTCCCCGAACATTCCAGCATTTCGCGGTAGGCGTCCAACTGCGGACCAAAAGTGGCTGCCTTGGCCGCACACTGCTCTCGCCGAAGCGGTGCGCTTTTATGGTCAATGATGACGATCCGGCCATCGGGGAGTTCGAGCACAAGGTCGAGAGCCCCGTTCCAATGACCGCCGGCGGCCCGGGAAACGGTGACCGGAACCTCCGTGAACCAGCGGGCGCCGGAGAATTTGGCCTCGACCCAGTCGTGGAAGCGCTCGCCTGACGAGACTAGAGCGGAGGCTGTCAGGAGCCCGGTCACCGAGAACGACGAGAGGCAGCGCTCGGCTACCGCCTCCCGGCCGGACTCATTCGAGGCGCGCAGCGAGGGCAGGGCGGCAAGGTACGCGTGAACCGCGTTGCCGATGTCCTTGTAGTCTTCCGGCTTTGCGCCTGACGGGAAATGGGCCGGTCCTTTGAGCTCCTGGAGTTCGAAGTTGCCCACCGCGGCAGGGGCCGGCATCTGACTCGGTTGATGAAAGCGGGGCTGTGGCTGGCCGGGGCTCTTCGCCGCCACCGCCGCGTCGATCCAGCGTTCGGTGGTCGTCGCAGGGCGTCGGCAATCTTCGACCATATCCGCCCTCAAGGATCGGATCACCAGGGTGGTGTCAATTTTATCAATGCCATACTCTCCTTCCGCCCGGGCCGGATCCAGGAGCGTATCGACCGCAGGGAGCTGCTTCAGCCAGGCGTGCCTTCCGGGTCGATGAACGAAAATCAGCTTGTCTCTCGCGCGAGTGCAGCCGACGTAGAGCAGGCGAAGGCTCTCCTGCGATGACCTCGCCGTCCGCTCCTTTCCTTCGTCCGACGAGAGGGCGTCCTTTCCGAGTCCGCTCCCCTTGGTACGCTCGGGAAATGGGCCGCCCGAGTAGCCAAACGGCCAGGGCCACGCCCGGATACCCCGGCCTTCAAGCGGATCGCCATCGCCAGAATTGCCGCCCGTCGCGACCGGCGACCACAGATCGGCCTCGTGTTCGTAGTCCAGGGCGCTCAGGATGACCACCGGCCATTCAAGCCCCTTGGCGCCGTGGTAGGTGATGAGAGTGACGGCATCATGCCCCAGCGGCGGGTGCCGGGTGTCGGAAGCGTCGCGGATCAATTCCTCAAAGTAGAGGATCAGCCCCGTAACGGTGCCGGCCTCGCCGGTTTCGCGGGCGGTTTCTTCGTATTTGCCTGCGTGGATCAGGAGAGAATCCAGGTTCGAGCAGCGCCGTGCGGGATCAGCCCAGTTTTGGACCGCTGTCGGCAGGTCGAGGGCTTCGATGAGTTGCTGAACGACCAACATCGGCGAGAGCGTGCGCCGATCGATTCGTCTGACGGCGGCCAGCCGAGCATCGCCGTCAGACGGAAGGGGTCGCGGACTCGCGTTGGCCTCGCCGCGCTCGGCTGCTTCCTCGACGGCACGAAGCGCGGCCAATCGCTCGATGAGCCACTCTGGCGTTTCCGCGTCTGGGTCGCTCAGCAGATGGACGATCGTTGCAGCCGCGAGGGAGTCGCCCTGATCCGCGACAAGACGTAATCCAGCCGTCAAGAGGACGCCTTCCCGCGTCGAGAGCAGGCCCGGACTCTCAATCAGATAGGGAATGCCGAGGGTGTCGAGCGCCACTGCCAGCTCTTCGAGCTTGAAATTTGTACGCTCGAGGACCGCGATATTGCCCAGCCGGACGCCTTCCCCCCGCAATTTTGCGATGCCACAAGCGAGCGCAAGGGCATCGCCAGGCGCATTCGTGGTCCCGAGGAGCCATCGCTCCACGCCTTGCGGAATCGGCTGCCGCACCGGTTTTTGCACGGCCGTATCCCCGAAAGTCGAGGAGAACAGGCGGCCGACGAGCTGCACGAGTCCTTTTTGGCTGCGGTAGTTCTTCGGCAGATCTGTGCGCTTGGCGTTTTTGGCGTTCGCCCAGACTTCGTTGATCAGTTCCGGGTCGGTGTCCCGGAACCCGTAGATAGCCTGCTTGGCGTCCCCCACCCAGCGGCTCCTGGGGGCGATTCGCCGAAGCCCTTGAAAGAGAGCGAGCTGCAACGGATTCGTGTCCTGGAATTCATCGACGAGGATCAGATCGAAATCTTGATTCAGACTTTCGGACAGAGCTTCACTCTCCAGGAGTTCGAGGAGCAGGACTTCCAGGTCGGTGAAGTCGAGCAGGCCACGCTCGGCCTTGTAGGCCGTGTAGGATTCGGCGAGACGGATGGTCTCGTCGGCGAGAAGCTCTGAAAAACGCTTGATGTCGGCGTGGAGAGCAGGGTTTTCGCGAACCTGGCCAGCCTCTGCTTTCAGCGGGTCGAGCATTGTATGGGCGCCCGATCGCTTGCCTGCCTTCAGCTTCGCTGTCTCGGGATAGACGCGCCACGGCGGCTTCTCCTGCGAGACGAGCTTGCGGAGTTTTTCTCGAGCCTTTTCGGTGTCGCCGGTCGTGTCAGTCGGGAGTTCGTCTATTTTCGACAGGCACTGAGCCGCAAGCTCGAGCAGCAACGATACGGGCCTGGCCGTTGGCGAAGGGCCACCAGGGGCCAGCAACTCGCAAAGCCGCTTCGCACTGCTCGCCATATCTGCCTTGAAGCGGTCGTCGGAGATACGGTTGCCACGCTTCGTAGCGAGCAGCTTCAGGATCCTGTCCCGCAGGTCCGTCACGTCGAGGGGGCGCGCACTGAGGTTGAGTTCCCGCCACGAGTCGACCGGCAAGGTTCGTAGCAACCCGCCAAGGGCGCGTTTCGCGCCGGTCTCGCTGAGCACATCGAGTCGCGGAGACAATCCAAGTTGGATCGAGTAGCGTCCAAGGATCTGATGCGCGACGGCATGGACCGTCCCGATCGCCGCCAGTTCCAGCCGCTCCGCGCGTCGACGCGCAAGGGCGGGATCTTTGGCCGCATCCTTCAGGATCTGCGCCTGAATCCGTCCCTTGAGTTCTGCGGCGGCCTTCCTGGTGAAGGTGGTGGCAAGAATCCGGGACGGGTCGAGCCCCTCGCGGACTGCTGCCGCCACGGTTTGACAGAGATCGGTGGTCTTTCCGGAACCCGCTCCGGCCCGAACGATTTCGAGGATCGACATTAGATGGCTGCCTCAAGGCCGCAGAGCTTTTTGTAATCGCAGTAGCGGCAGACAGGTTGGTATTCGTCGCGTTTCAATTTTTCTTTCAGCACAAGAGATGCACCTTGGGGCCACTCCGAGATCCCCTGAAGCGGTCGTACAGGGATGGGCTCGTCGCCTTTCAACCAACCGTCGGCTGCGACGATGGCTGCTGAAAATTGGTCCCAGACGGTTTGAATCGCCAGCCCCTTGACCGGGGAGAGGTTGCTGCCTCCGTTGATGGGACTGCCCGAGGGGGTCAACATCTGCGCATCGGCGAGGACCAGGTAGGCGACCGCAGGAAATCCCTGACCATCGCTGGAGCGACTGTAGGCATAGCTGGCAAGTTGCACCGCTCGCCCGTCGCTGATCAGGTCGCGATACTTTCCAGAGCCCGCGTATTTGAAGTCGAAAATTGCTTCCGTCCCGTCGTCGCGCGCGGCGACGCAATCGATCCGCCCGCCCATCTTCTTGCCGAAGGCGTCCTTCGAGATCTCGACTTCCATTCCGACGATACAATACTTGCCGGCAGAGAGGGTCTCCACCAGGACGCGCGTCGCATTCTGCAATTCGTCGAGCAGCCTCTGTCGTTCATCCAGGCGCTCTGCTTGCGCGAGTGGTGCGGCGTCGAGAGGGAGTCGCTCGTCGAAAATTTGTTGGGTCCGCGCGCGGGCCTCGTCGACGGAAGGCAGCGGACCACCCGAGCCGAAGACCCGCTCCAGGACGCCGTGGCAGAATATGCCTTTCAGCTGATGGGTTCCAGGTAGGGCGGCGATGCGGCTTTTGTACAATTTCGCCTGATGCGAAAAGACCCATTTCAATGGACAAGCGAGGCGGTCCTGCAATTCCGTCGCAGAAACCCTGGTGCGGTCGCGCAGAGATCCCGAAGGCACCTTCCAGACTGGGCGTGCCTTCTGCGGTTGCCGGGTGGTTTTCTCGTTGACCCGGAAGAGGAAGGGCGCCAGCGCATCGATATCGTTGGTCTCGTTTGTCGCGACCAGATCTTCCAGCGCCGGCGGGCTCTCAGAATCCTGTAGGACGGCGCCGATGGAGAGCCAGAGCGGGTGCTCTCGTTGCTCGAGATCTCTCGGGACGCGTACGGCGAGGAGGGTCTCCTTGACGCAGGAAAATCCCCGCGCTTCCGCCGACCGCAGCGCTTCAAGCCGACGACTCCCGTCGTCCAGATCAAGTCCAGCAGCGGCCAAAGCGGAGAGCTGGCTCTTCGTCCATCGACAAACCGCAGCATCCGCCGTTCCGAGCCCCAACCAGATCAGTCGCTTGCACGGTGTCGTGATCTCGGCCAGCGAGCGAACGCGGACGGGCCCGCCGTCGGCCTCGATACAGGGCGTGCTCTCGATGCCGAGGGAGAGCGCCTCATCGAGAAGGCGCTTCAACTGCGGCTCGGAGAGTGTGCTGCCTTGACTCTGGGCGAGTTCGCCAAGCAGGGCTGCCTGAGCGGCCGCAATCTGGAGGGCACGGACGAGATCAGGGGGGACCAGCGGATCCGACTCGGACTGAAGCGCTCGCCCGGCCGCCCATTGAGCGACCAGGCCACAGCGTTTTCCGATCAATTCTGCAGGAACGACCTCTCCCCGCGGAACCCGTTCGCAGAGCAGCCAGGTGTCCAGCCGCTGGCGCGTCTTGCCGTCGGGGTCGTCCTTCGGATCGCAGAGTTCCGCGACCGCCTTCTCCCAGGCGCGGCTGCCGAGACCCGGCTCCTCGGCCAGCGACGCCGCAAGACGCGACGCCACACGCCACGCAAGAGGTTTGATGGGCAAGTTCAAAAAGCCGAGCAGCACCTGTGGATCGACGGGCCCCCAGCAGAGCGCCAGCGCCAGCGGGAGGACCTGCAGGGCGGGGTGTGCGCGCGAAGTTGCGGACGCACCCATCGTCGGCAATCCCATGCGCTGCAGGCAGGCATCGAGACGAAGGGCGAGGTTGTCGTCTTCGCAGTAGATGACGGTATCGGGCAGAAATTCCGCAGAGGACGCGAGCGAGGCGACCATGAACTCACAGGCCGCCGTTTCGCTTCGGGTGGTGACGTAGCGGAGGGTCGTATCCTGGGGCACAAGGGCCGAGGATTCCCGTCCAGCGACGACCGCCTGTGCCGCACATAATGCGGTGCCTTCGGCAGCAAGAGCCCCAGCGGCGGCCTCCTCGGGCTCGACGGCGATGGTCAATTTATCGAGGACCGCCCGCCAGAGGGGAGGCCAGAGTTCCGCACGATCGAGCAGGATACAGCGGTGATCGGGAAGAGCCTGCCCCTGCTCGAGGGCCGAGAGCACCTGGCGCAGTCGCCCACCTTCACCGGGAAAGATGAAGGTTCGCCCCTGAGCCGCGCGAGACAAATCCCGCACCAGGGGCGGGAGCCGCTCGTCGTCGGACTCGGCCCATCCCGCCAGCAGCAGGTCGTCGCGCCGCGACAAGAGTTCCGAGGCGGTTGCCCAGCGGTCCGTGAGCAGGCTTTTGCTGAACGAGGCCCCCTGAACCGCGTCGAGGGTATTGGCGAATTCGGTGACACGGCTCGCTTTGCGCGTATGGGGTCGCGCCAGGCCGAGTTGAGTCTCGAGCCAGCCGAGCAGCGTCTCGGGACCGCCACGGAACTGGTTGAAGGCTCGAACGCCGGCCCTGGGTGGCAGCGTGCCGCGAGTCAGCCGGATGTGAAGAGTTGTTTCTGCGAGCATGATGGAAATTTTCCTGGCACGATTATCTGTAGATGTCAAGAAATTTGCCCGCGGGAATTTTTTATGACCAGCCGACGGTTGCAGCGCAGCCGGGATTGGCCGGTGTTTTGTCGTGACCGGGGCCTCGAACCAACCGAAATGGGCGGAGGCGGACGCTTCGATGCCCCCCAAGGCGACGCTGACGATCCTGCGCCGGGCGCGGGCTTGCGAGTGGGTGGAGTCGCGCCTTGCGATGTCCGCCCAATTTCCGGATTCCGTGACGCAGTGCGTCCGTAGGTGCCGTGCTTCCGGGATGGTGTCAGGAAGCGGTATCTCCGGAGGTTGCTCTGGCGACCGGTAAGGCTTCCCAATCAACCTCAATGACGGCGTCTCGCAATTCTCCAAGGAAAGCCAGGTCCAGTTTCTCGCGGGAGGAGTGCGCGTCTTCGTACCCAACCGAAAGATTCACGCATTCCGGTATC
This sequence comes from Deltaproteobacteria bacterium, assembly GCA_009885395.1. Classification (GTDB taxonomy): domain Bacteria; phylum Desulfobacterota; class Binatia; order UBA12015; family UBA12015; genus SXLG01. The sequence continues at coordinate 7,945 of VFKT01000306.1, forward strand.
GAGTCGATAAAACTGTAGCTGTCCGTAAAGGAGCCGGTTGGGTCCTTTACGAAAGGCGCTGGCGTGTGCAATTGCGAGATCAACGCGTCGGCAAAGGTATCCGAGCAACCCCGCTGCCCGCTCTGGTGGGTGATCAGGTTTGTCGTGTCCTTTCGGTCAAAGCTCACAACTTTTCTGACGTGCCTGGGCATCCTGTAGGCTTGTGACCCGATCCTACCTTGCTCCTCTTGACTAAAAAAAATAAAAATCCCGGGGACTTTGGCGAGGATCATCTGCAGGAGAAGCCACATCCCGGCGCCATCGTCAGCACCCAGGATGCCGCCGCCTTTTACGGATACTGTATTTCCCAGAAAAAGAAGTTCGTTGAAGCCTTCCCTACTTTCTACGGTATCCGTGTGCGCTGTAAAAGCAGTAGTGGCGGCGCTGTCGGTTGTTACGATGATGTTCTGGTGAGCGTCGGGCGTAAAGATAATATGATGGCTCTTCAATAATTCTGCGGCGACGCGGAAGCAGAAATCCGGGCTCCTTGTGGGTCGTTTAGTTCTAAGTAATTGATAAAGTGATTCCATGCCGTCTCTCCTTTGTCTGCTGGTCTAGGGTTTTCAAGCTGGACTGCCTGCGTTCCCTCAAGTTTCGAATCAGGTGGTCGTTACGCCTTCTCTCCCGACCAGAGGCAGGCCGATTGATCTGAGTTCGTCGGTGTCGATGACAAACTCGTGCGACGGATAGGCGTGGATCATCCGGTGCACGATTTCCGCGTGCTGATTGGCCGGAACGTCGGGGCGATAGCGTTTCAGAATCCGCCTCGCGTACGGGGAACCCAACTCGAGGTCGCGCGCGGCCACTGCGACGCGGAGAGGGTCGATCTTGGAATAGATTGGTCCGTAGAGGCTGGCCGTGACCTCCGCGGCCTTCGTTCCCGCGTCGAATGTTCGGATCCACCAGGACGAGGCAGGGCCGGGAGCGGTGCTCACGCAGAGCTGCCGCAGCTTGCAGAATCCGGTGCGAGGGGCTCAGATCTTCGTCGTCGTTGGCCAACATGGTCACCTCCCTGTTTGTATGAGACGCCTCAAGAGTACAGCACGGATTGCCCAACGGTTGTCCCTCCCTGGCCTTGTGAATTGTGCCGGCAAGCCGCGTTTCAACGTGTGGGCGCATTTGCTCGGTCGCTTCAGCAAAGCTGGTTGAGGTGATGCGGGCGATACCGGCCCTCCTCATCGAGGTAGCCCGCGACCTCGCTCAGCTCCGGATAGAGTTGGTGCGCGCTCCGATGAAACATCCTGTGGGTAGAATCCTCCCGGGTCACCACGAAGCGTGGCTCGAAGCCTTCGCGGCGAGAGGCCACGATTCGATCCTCTTCGTACACATGCTGCAAGATGCTTTTGCCGCAGCCTCCCTCGTCGAGACCTTCCCGGGTGGCGACCAGATAGCGCACGTCGAAAACGCCGGCCGACATGATTTCGTCGAAAGCATTGTTGTTCTCCATCTGTGGATAGAGCACCCGGGCCCTCATTTCAGACTCGGCGCTGCGGTCTCTCACCCGGATATCGAGCAGGGCGGCGTCCCATTTCCAACGGGAGCGACCACCGCTGCTGAATCCAGGATTCGCGTACCAGCGAACGACGTCGTCCCGGATGCCGAGAAGCGCCATCTCTCTAGCCCCGGTGTGCAGCCGGTGGCGCGGCTCGTCAGAGACGGAAGCCTCGTCCGCACGCACCGGATCGCCCGCCCTTCGCCGCGCGCGCAGATCGTCAGGCCCCGATGCCTCGTCTGCACGCCATGAATCGCGCCCGCCGGGCAACTGCCGTGGCTCGTTCGCCTCCGGGTCCGGCCTCCGTGCTCCTCCACTCCGCTGCCCGTTCTGTTTTCGCGTTCATTCTCCGCAGCTGACCCCTCCTGATCTTTGCGACGATCGTGGTGTCGAATCGCATTGCTTAGGGACAACCTCTGTCCCAAGCCGTCTGTACAAAGCAGATCGTCCATCGTAGAGCTGAAGGCTCAATCGAAGGAGTGTCGATGAAAAACCAATCTCCCACCATCAGCCGGCCGCTGAGCCTCTCCGAGGGGCACCTCTTCGTCGAGCTGCCAGAGGGCCCTTTCCTGGTCGATACCGGATCGCCCTTCTCCTTCTCGACACCGCGAAGCGCGACGGTCGGCTCGCGGCGTCACGAATTGCCCGCCGAATTCAACGTCGGTGTGCCGGTCGGACGCGCCGAGATCGCCCGTTTCATTAAGGGCACCTTCGCGGGCCTGCTCGGCATGGACGTCCTTGGTCAGTACCACCTGGCCTTCGACCTCCCGGGCGCGAGCCTCCACTTTGCCAGCACCAGCGACGGCCTGCCCTTCGAGGGAGGGCCCGCCGCCAGTCGGATCGAGCTGGAGGATCCGTTTGGCGCACCGGCCATCATTACCAAACTCAACGGCTACCCTGGGCTGACGATTTTCGATACGGGCACCCAGTATGGATATGTCCTCGACGCCGATCTTTGTAGGGGCGCCGAACCGGCCGCCGACATCGTCGACTACAATCCAGTTCTGGGCGAAATCCACTCCCCGAGTTGGCAGGTCGCAGTCGATCTGACGAACGCCCACAGGTTCGCCTCCAGCACTGCTCTGATCCGCGAGCGGGTGGGCGTGTTTCCCGCGCTCTACGCTGCGGCGTTCAGCGTTCTTCAGGTCCGCGCTCTGATCGGCTGCTCCTGGTTGAAAGATTGGGTCGTCGCCTTGAACCGCGTGCCAGGCGAAGCGGCTATGCTGGTCGAGTCGGCTGATTGACTTACGAAGATACTTGCGCTCAGGTAGAGCCGAAGCCGGAAAGCGAAAGGAGACGCAGCCAAAAAACACGCACAGAAAGAAGTACGCATCTCGTCAAGAGAGCCCATAACCAATCGGAGGGGTGGGCGGCCAACCGGCCAGTCAAGAGGACTGGCAGCGGTGGTGAACTCCGGGAACGGTCCTCATCGGGACCGAATGACGGGTGGCGGAACCGGGCATTTCCTCGGTTCCCCGCTCGAAGCGGTGAACCAACAAAAAGGAAGGAAACGCTCGTGATTATTGATTTTTGCAGAGATTCAAGAATTGCCGAGGCAAGCGAACTGTCCCCGGTCCTCGCGGGGCTACTCGGCTCAATCTGTAGCACATTAAATCCGTTCGATGCCGGTCGACGTGAGGTGCTACGCGACAGCTTTGAGCCCGATTCCCTGGCCTACGCCCTGCTTCAGGACAGGCGGGGGCTAAAGCGGGCGGGGGCGCACGATAGCACGGCGCCCGTTTTCGTCCGTTGGCGTGGGAAGATGCAACCTCTTTATTATCACGAGGCTTCCATCGCCTCGCGGCGCCTGGAGCTCTTCTTCCAGCTTTGGCGTCAGGATCCCGCCCAACTGTGTCAGCCCTATGGCTGGCTCGCACCTGAGGCCGTCGTCCAGGGGCCGCGGCAAGGTCAGCCCGAAGTCGCCATGCTCGTACTGGGTGATCTCCTGGAGTTTTTGGGGCAGCCACCAAAACTTCTACTGAAGATCATCCGCCTGTTCTGGGGCTGCGCTCCATCGCTTGCACGGGGAATCGATAATATGGGTTTCGACGTATTTCACTTTGTCCTGTCCGATTGCGACGATCTGCTGCACATCGGCCCATTCGACAAATGGTTCTGCGGCAAAGCTGAAGCCTGGATCGACGCTCTGCTTGAGATCTACAGCGCGGCCGGAGCTCCGGAGCGTCCCCTTCCGCATCCGAAAAGAGTGCTGTTCGGCTGTGCGAGGGCCGCCCAGAATGTCGAGCCCAGTCCGGGATGGGCGGCGATCCTCATAGGCAGCGGCTTCATTTTTGATCCACTCAAGCGGCCGGTGCTCGAGCAGATCATCGCTGCCGAAACATCACCCGCCGTGATCGCCGAAGTCGCACACCAATTTTTCGGAATCGCCTGAAAAAAGCGAAAAGAAGGAGATATCCAATGGCTTTGCTGAAAAGTTGTCAAAAAATCGTGGGCGAGGCACTCGCTCGGCCCGACCTCAAGATTAATCTCTGGCTATGGGGGCCTCCCGGAGTGGGGAAGTCTTCGGTCGTCCATACCGAGGCCCGCCGCCTGG
>VFKT01000158.1 GCA_009885395.1 Deltaproteobacteria bacterium
AATCGCGCATAGAACTGCGGCTCGATCGCCCCGACCGAAACATAGCGGCCATCGCTGCATTCATAGACCTCGTAGAAATGCGCGCCGCTATCGAGCATATTGGTGCCGCGCTCATCCTCCCAAAACCCGGCGTGGCGAAACCCGTGGAACATCGCCATCAATGCCGCCGCCCCATCGACCATGGCCGCATCGACCACCTGGCCGCAGCCCGAACGTTGCCGCTCGAGCAGCGCGCAAACCATGCCATAGGCAAGCATCAATCCACCGCCGCCGAAGTCGCCAACCAGATTGAGCGGCGCCAGCGGGGCTTCGCCGCGCCGTCCCATGGGCTCAAGCGCCCCGGCCAGGGCGATATAGTTGATATCGTGACCAGCAGCCTGTGCCATCGGTCCGTCCTGGCCCCAACCCGTCATGCGGCCATAGACCAGCTTTGCGTTGCGGCCGAGACAAACCTCGGGGCCGAGTCCAAGACGTTCCATCACGCCCGGACGGAAGCCCTCGATCAGACCGTCGGCCTGCTCGAGAAGCCGCAGCACCAGCGCTACGCCCTCGGGTCGCTTCAGATCGACGCCGACGCTGCGCCGTCCGCGGTTCAAAACATCGAAACTCGCCAACCCGCCGGGTTTAACCCGATCGGCTCGGTCGATGCGCAGCACGTCTGCCCCCATATCGGAGAGCATCATGGCGCAGAAAGGCCCGGGGCCGATGCCCGCAATCTCCAGGATCCGAATGCCGTCGAGTGCTCCCATCAGGTCTCTCCTTCAAGAAAATAGTCTAAAACGTTCAGTCCGCCCGCAGGATCTCTGGCGTAGGTTCCGGCCGGTTTCGGCGGCGTAGCAACTGGTAAAAAACCGGCACGACGAAGAGCGTCAGCACGGTCGAGGTCGTGACCCCACCGGCCACCACCACGCCCAGCGGCCGCCGACTCTCGGCGCCGGCACCCAGCCCCACGGCCACCGGAAGAATGCCCAGCACCGTCGAGAGTGCCGTCATCAGAATCGGCCGCAAGCGCGTCGTCCCGGCGTCGATCAGAGCGGCCCGGACCTCCGCGCCGCCGGCGATCAACCGGTTGGCCCGGTCGACCAGCAGAATCGAGTTCTTGGTCACCAGTCCGGCGAGGAGAATGCAGCCGACCAGACTGTAGATATTGAGCGTCATTCCAAAAACAGCAAGCAAGAGAAAAGCGCCAAAAACCGCCAGCGGAAGGGCGAGCAGCACCGTGAAGGGATCGACGAAACTCTCGAACTGCGCCGCCAGTACCAGGTACAGCGCCACCACGGCCAGCAGGAACGCAAAGCCGAGACTTTGGAACACATCCTCGAACTCGGCCGACTCACCCGCCACCTCGGTGGTGAAACCAGCGGGCAAAATTTCCCGCGCCAACCGACGCACCTCGGCGAGGGCTTCACCCAGTGGCAGATCCACCAGATTCGCATCAAGCACCACAGAGCGGCGCCTATTATAGTGATTGACCGCACTCGGGCCGATTTCTTCGGTAACCTCGACCAGATTGCCGAGCGAGACCAGCCGCCCACCCTCGCCCCGCACCTGGAGCGCCAGGATCT
>VFKT01000250.1 GCA_009885395.1 Deltaproteobacteria bacterium
CCTTGGCTGCGAGGCTGAACCTTCGATGCTGAAGCTGCACCGGGTGGGTGAGCTGGCGTTGCTGATCGAATCCGGTGACGCCATCGAGCCGGGCCGGGTCGCGGCTCTGCTGCAGGCCTGGGGGCACCCGGCGGTGGTTGCGGTCACCGCCGCAGCACAGAGCGTCCTCGTTCAGTTTGACGAGACGGCGGAGGTGCTCCCCAGCGAAGAGGCAATCGTCGCGGCCGTGCTTGCGGCGTCGCCGGGCGATTCCCCGCCGGGACCGGCGGCTCTGGCGCCGAGACGTCATTCGATCCCGGCGCGCTACGAGGGCGCGGACCTCTCCGAAATCGCACGATTAACCAGACTCTTTCAAAACGAAGTGATCGCCATCCATTCGTCCACGATCTATCGAGTCGCTTTTTTAGGTTTTCAGCCCGGCTTTGCCTATCTGCAGGGTCTCGATCCGCGTCTCGCCCTGCCGCGGCGCGACTCGCCGCGCGAACGCGTCCCGGCGGGAAGTGTGGCGATCGCCGGAACCTGGTCGGGGATCTACCCGTCCGCGACACCCGGCGGTTGGCAACTTCTCGGGCAAACCACAGTTCAACTTTTTGATGCGTATCGGGCCGAACCCTGCCTGCTGCGAGCCGGCGACGAGGTCGAGTTTCTGCCGTGTTGAGGGGGATCGAGATTCTCGAGCCCGGCTTCCGGACCACCGTCGAGGATCTCGGGCGACCCGGCGCGAGCTTATTTGGCGTGCCTCCGGGTGGGGCCTTCGATTCCTTCGCGCTGCGGCGCTTGAACCATCTGCTCGGCAACGAACCGGGAGCGGCCCTGCTCGAAATCTGGATGCGCGGGCCGCTTCTCTTTAATTATGGAGAGGAGCCGATTGCCATCGTCCTCGTGGGCATGGGCTTCGCCTGGCGACTCACCCGGGACGGCCTGCCCCGCCATATGGATACGGACCAGGTGCTGCGACTGCGCCCTGGCGAGCGGCTCGCAATCGAGGCGCCTGCAGCCGGCGGAAGGGCCTGGCTTGCCTTGGCGGGCGGGATCGAAGTGCCCCCTGTTCTTGGTAGCCGCTCGACCTGCGTCGCCTCTGGTTTTGGGGGATTTCAGGGACGTGCGCTCAGGGCTGCCGATCGGCTCGTGCTCGGCCCGCAGCTCTCCCCGACTCGCATAAAGCGGCCCCCGGCTTTCGGCGAGACCCTGCCGGCGGGAGACGAAACGGCTATTGTGCTGCGGCTCCTCGAGGGGCCGCAGATCGGCCTTCTCACAGCCGGGGCGCGCGCCTATTTAACTGAGATTGACTGGAAGGTGAGCCCCGCCTGCGATCGCATCGGCGTGCGACTGGTCCCGCTCGTCGCCTCCGAGCGCTCGCGGCTCGCGCATCTGCCGGAGATCGAGCCCGAGGCAACCACCCTCGGGGCCATGCAGATTCCGCCCGACGGCAACCCGGTTCTGCTCGGACCTGATCGGCCCACCACAGGTGGCTACGCCAAACCCGCATTGGTGGCGCAAATCGATGTGCAGCGCTTGGCGAGGCTCGTCCCCGGCCGACGCGTGCGCTTTGCCTGGCTCTCGCTGGAGGAGGCGACGCGACTGCTGCACGAGCGAAGGCTCGCCCTTCGCTGAAGCCCCGCGGCGCGCGAAAGCTCGCCTGTCGACGAAGCCCCGCGGTGCGCGAAAGGTTCAACTTGCGGTTTCGCAGGCGGCAGACCAGACTCGCTGACGTGCCGATCGACCTCAGTGCCGATGTCGGGGAGGGCTTCAACGATGCAGCCCTGCTGCCGCTGCTCACTTCGGTCAATGTCTCGTGCGGCGCGCACTCCGGCGACTGGCCGGCGATCCGCGACACTCTGCGCCAGGCGGGCGCGTGCGGGCTTGCAATCGGTGCGCATCCCTCGTTTCCGGACCGCGAAAACTTCGGGCGACGCGTCACGACTCGCGATCCGGAGCAGATCCGGACTTTCGTCGTGGAGCAAGTGAATCGCTTGGCGCATGAGGCGGATCAGCTCGGTCTTCGTTTGAGCCACGTCAAGCCGCACGGGGCGCTCTACGATCTCTGTCTCTGGGACGAGGAGCTGTCGTCGGTCGTGGTATCGACAATCGCCGAGCTGAACGCCTTCGTCAAGCCGGGCGGAAGAACGGATTCCATCCCCCTCGCCCTGGTCGCACCTTTCGGCTCGCCCGCCTTGATCGAGGCGTGCCGCGCCGGACTGCCTTACCTTGCCGAGGCCTTCGTCGATCGGGCCTACCAGGCAGACGGCCGACTCGTCCCGCGAACAGAGCCCGGAGCCCTCCTACGCGAGCCGAGTGAAGTCACGACGAGGGTTCTCGCCCTGGCGCGCGGCGAGCCGATTACAACGATCGACGGCGCGACCCTAAGGCTGCCCGCCGACACGCTCTGCCTGCACGGCGACACGCAGGGGGCCGCCGGACTCGCCCGGGCGATCCGAGATGCGCTCTCGGCTGCGGGCCTCACTTTCAAGTCCAACCTCCTCCCGGGCCTCGACCATCTGCACGTCGAGTGAACCCTTCGCTCCGCTGATCTCGAAGCCAAGCGGGATTTCACGATCGAGGCCGCGGCGTTGCCCGAACCAGCCCCGCACGATCGCCGTCTCAGGGCCCTGCTCTGACGGAAAGCCCGCGATCGGAACAATGCTCGCGGCACATTCACGCACCGCCCCGGTTGCGAGATCGCGAACCGCGTCGGGCACGTCATCCGAGACCGGCAGGCCGTAGCGCAAATCGTAGCGCCGAATGCCGTCGAACACCCGGCGCGTGCCCTTGCAATCCACCTCAGCCGAAGCGCCGGACACAAGATTTGCCACCGCGGTGAGCGGGTCCACGGTATTGCCGAGCATCGCGGCTGGCACCTTCTCGGCCTGCGGGACTCCACGGAGCCGTCCTTCCACGTGCGCCAGTGGCTGCCCGTCGTGCCAATGCATGTCTATCGATTGCTTATCCTCGCGGTAGCGGCTCTGGCTCTCGTAAATGGCCGGCTGCAGCTCGCCCTCGCGGCGAACCCCCTGAACGAAAGATTTGGCGTACCAGGGGAAAAGTTTGCCGGTCAGCCCTGTCGTCGAGAGGACCTGGCTTATTTTATAATCTACGTCGCTAGACACGCTCGATCGCGATTCGATCCGGAGTAGCGGGACGAAACTCCAATAGACGTCATAGAGCAGCACCAATTCCGAAGAGCTCCCGACGGCCAACGCAACGGCCGGCTCGGGTAAAGCAGCTGCCTTCGGTGGCGTGGCCGGCCAGGCGAGCAGGCTTGCGAGCAGAACGCCGAAAACAAGCCGGCCGGACAGCGCCGGCCAGGCCCTGAAAACTAAATGACCATCTGGCATGGAGGCCCTGTTACACGAGGGGCGGGGGCAAGAGAAACCCGTGCCGAACGGTGGGGCGGCCGCCGAAATCCTCGATCCGAGGCCGACTGGCCTTGCCAGCAAAACTCCAGACGTTTCTACGCCACCGGCAGGCGAAGTCGCGCCGGATCGATTTGCCAGGGGGAACAGCAGGCCTCCAGCGCCGCCCGCAAGGTTGCGAAACGCTCCCGGTCGATGAAACCCGGGGCAAGCTCGCCCGCAAGATCGGTGCTCGCCCAAACGTAGCCGACAGGATCCGGCACCGCAGCGAAACCGAGCGCCTGGCCAAGAAAGAGGCTTTCATAGAGATACCGCACCAGCAGTCTCCAGCCGGCACCTGAAGGGTATTCGTGGCGGATGGCCCGGACGTTGTGTCGGGCATAAACTTCCGCCTCGACGTTATTCATCAGGCCGCGCGCCACCCGATTGGCGCACCAATCCGGGAGTCGGGCAAGCGCCAACCGCGCCAGGGCAGCTCCTGGACTCGGCGCCGTCCGCGAAAGCATGGCCAGATCGGCTGCCGTCTGCTCTCGCACGAGGGCGGTCGAGGCCGCGATGCAATCGTCAAGCATGTGCGCCAAAGTGTCCTCCGTCCGCCGGCATTGCGCCTCGCTGCTCAAGCGCCCCACAAAACCCGCTGCAGCCGCCAGATGACCCCATTCGTGGGCCGTACGTGCGCCGAGCATCGCCCGACCAAAGGGCAGAGGCGGAAACCTGAGCCGCTCCATCCCCGCTTCCTGAAGATCGTAGGCGACCAACCGACGGCCGACGTCCAGGTGCGAATAACCGCGCGTACGAGGCTCGACATCCGCGAGCTCGCGAGGCAACAACTGCGGCTCGACCACGGCCTCAAGAAAACGACGTGCGTGGGCATCCATGACCGAGAGATCCGCATGGATGGCCCGCACGGCTGCGCCGGGTGCCTCGGCAAGCAACTCACGAAACCGGGCCGTCTCCTCTGGCGCTCGGGGATCCCAGATCCGCATCGTTCCTGCCACGATCAGGACCTGCGGCGCTTTAGCGAGCCAATCACAGGCGATCCCGACGTCCGCCGGCGTCGCCGGCTGGCACCAATGCGCGGCGTGGTCCGCCAGAGCCTGAGAAGCAACCGCGCCCCACGCTTCGACCAGGGCCGGAGGTGCCGCTTCTGATTCTGGTGGGACCAGAAGGCCCGTGCCGGGAATCGGCCGATGCACTGCAGCCTTCCTCCGATCCGGGCCAGCCAACCCAACGCCCGCTGCGCCGCGGTCCATACCTGGAACGAGGCCCCCATCAACCGGGGCCAGAGTCTCGTGCCGCAACCGCCTCAACCAGGGCAGCGCCACCGCTGTCGCCCTCAAGGCGTCTGCGTCAGGCCGCCGGGATCGCGCCGCCACTTCGGCAAACTGCCGACACTCTGCATCGGCAGCGAGCAGCCACCACGCCGCCGACTGCATCGCCGCCCTGGTGATTTCCCCCGTGACGGCCATGCGATCCCCCAGCGCGAGCAGCCAGGCAAGAACCGAAACCTCTGAGCAAAGTGGTTCGGTATCCTCGCGGTAGGCCAGCCACGCCGTGGTGCCAAGAAGCTGCGACCACGGCCGCACCGCATAGGCGGCATCGACCACCACCAGATGACGCCGACGCGGCGGTGGCCAGAACCTGTCCTGCCGGGCAAGCGTACGTGACCGTTCCTCGTACAAGCGAAAAGCTTGCCCGACAAAAGTCAAACGATCTGCGGTCCAACCCCGCCGCGACGAAAGCTGCCCTGCCCAGTCGGCCGCAATGCCCTCGTCGCACCAGGCCTCCGGCGGGACGACAGCAACGCCCGCCTCGCTGAAAGACCAGTCGTTCAGGGCAGAAAGCCCAGATCAAAATTTGGCACTGTCCAATAACCACCCGGATGCGCCACATCCGGCACCAACATCTCGGACGCGATCAGCTCCCCCGACATTCCGAGCCAATGCTTGAGAATGGTTCCGTAAACATCGCGAAAATCGGTCGAGCGGAAGAGCCCGGGGGCCTGGGAGTAGACCGTATTCTCCTGGTCATCGAGAGCCGCCAGGTTGGGGTGGTTGCCGTAGATCCCGCCATTTACCGCCTCCCCTATGACGAACATCGGCCCCTGCGAGCCGTGGTCCGTGCCGCTCTGGTTCTGTGGAATACGCCGCGAGAACTCACTCCACACCAACGTCAGAACCTTATCGGCCAATCCCATATCGGCCAGGTCGTCATAGAAGACCTTCAGCGAATCGCCGACCTCGCGATGGAGATCATAATGCTGACCATCGACGTTGGCTCCGCCCTGGTTCGAGTGGGTATCGTAACCACCATTGGTGAGCTGGAAAAAACGGGCATCGACACCGGCTACGCCTTGTTGGTTGCCATGGATGATCTTGGCGATCTCCCGCAGCCCACGCGCCGTACTGCGATCGAGAGCGGCGTACTGCTCACTCCAACCGGGCCGATTCGCGAGGTAGAGGTCGTGCAGTTGCGGGTAGATTTCGCTCGATGCAAGCGTCGCCGCTCCGCTCTCGCCCAGAAACCGCTTCGTGTCCTGCAGATCGGTGGCGGCCCAGCTCGAATAGAGCCGATTGAAGGCCAGTCGCTTGGCCGCGATATCACCGGCTGCAGCAGAAAGATCGTCGTAAGGAAAACCAAAAGATTCGAGCTGATCCACCACCAACACACTGGTGGCTGATTGCCGCAATTCTGGGGCAACCCGCTGACCAATGGTCACCCCGGGAACGTCGGTCGGCAGGTAGCCGCCGCTTGAACTCGCCAGGTGACGGCCAACCCAGCCCGCACTTTCTCCTTGAGGATTCCCGGTCTGCCAGGTCATGCGCGCTAGTTCGTGCGAGAGGCTGTAGGCGGGATAGCCGCAACCCTGCACCACGCCCAGCCAGCCCTGGTCGTAAAGCGCCTTGAGCCCCGCCAGGCCCGGGTGCAGCGCGAGCTGCGCGCCGGTTGATGGGTCGTTGCCCACCAGAGTGCCGGCCAGCTCTGCAATCGACAGATTGATGCCACCGCTGCCCGTTCCCCGGTTAAGATCATAATCTGCGCGATGGCTATGGCTGCCATCGCTTACCGGGGTCACGGTATTGAGGCCGTCATTGCCGCCGTCGAGGAAAAGCACCACCAACCAGCGGTCGCCGATGGTGGAGGCCAGGGCCTGACCGACGAGCGGGCTGGCAAACAGGCCGGGACCAAGCAGCGTTCCCGCCGCGGCAACCCCGCTGCGGGCGAAAAACTGACGGCGCGTCATGCTCATCGGTCTGGACTCCTCATTTCATTGCAGCTGATAGGCCGGCGATTGTAGCACCAGCGCGAAGAGACCGGTCAGTTTGATCTGCCGCGCTTCATATTTGGCGAGGTCGAGGCTCTCCCTCGCGCCATCATCGCTCAGGTAATCGATCAACACCTGGCGCTCCCCGGCCTCGATCTGGTCGCTCACGCCGAGGACGTCAAGCACCGCATCGACGATATCGCCAGGAACGGTCAGCGTCATGTCAATTAAAGCTTCTGGACGGAATCTCGTACTGCCATAGCGCGACGCAACCACGTCACGCGCAAAAGTACAGCGCGCCAATAAAGTCGCGCTCGAAATCCAGCCCGTCTCCCAATCCCAGCCGAAAACGCTTGGCGGTTCCATCAAAAGCTGCCCCATCGCGTCCAGATGATCGACCATCGACAGGTAGCTGCCGCCGCGAATCTGGGCCGATCCGCCAACCGGTCGCATCTTGAGCAGTCGCAAGGTGCTGACCGCATAATCGATCGGCCAACGAACGGATTTTCGGCTTGAACTCTGATAGGGTGGCCCTGCCGCCGTGGCATAGAAATCATCATGGACCAGCAAGGAGCGCAAAAGAGCGCTGCAATTCCAGGTGCTATCAAATTCAGAGTCGGAGATGACCTCGTCGACAAAGGCGAGCGTCGGCTCGGGATGGGCGAAATACTCGCAGAGCCGCCGGGCGATGCGGCGTGCCGTCGTGTTGTGCCCGTCTGAATCGAGGTGTTCGAGTAGGATATCGATGACCGCATCGATTTCACCCGCACCCTCGCCAGCCACGACGAAGGAACGTCCAGCGGGGCCGAAGCCACCCACTGTTTCGAAGATCACCTTCGGACCCCGGTCAAAATTTGGGCTGCCGTCGTACTCCTCGACGTAATCGTGGCGGCCCTCTTCAAAATAGGAGAGGCCACTATTGTACTCATAGCCCCAACCGGTGAAGGCACGTGCGATCTGGACGACGTCGGCCTGGCGGTAGTTCTCGAGACCTGCGGCGCTCAGATCGTGCACCCCGAGAGTAAAAAGCTCGAGCAATTCCCGGGCATAGTTCTCGTTTGGCTGCGATTTCTCGTTGCGCGCGGTATCGAGGAACTCAAGCATCGCGGCATTCCGGTTCATGGCCTTGAGAAGAGTCCGAAAATTTCCTTTGGCGTGCCGGTGCAGCAGCGCGACGTAGCCCGCCATATTCGTGACGCTACCCACCTTGTTGTAGCCCACCGCAAAATGGTCATGCCAAAAGAGCACGAGCTTCTGCTGAAGTGGCGCCTTCGACTTGACCATCGACTTGACCCATCTGTTATGGGACTCCCGAAAGGAGCTTCCGCCGGGCCGGATGATCGTGTTCGGGAAAGCGAGCAGGCGGTCGGCGGCCTGGCCACGCGTGAGGCCCGTAAAGGAGCTGACTTCGTTCCGCGGCGCACCGAAACCTGTCCGCCGCAGGATGTGGCGGGCGCTCCTCGCATCCAAGACCGCATCTGGATCGATCATCGCCGAACCTCTTGTTTGTTGTTGTGCCGCATCAACCGTCCGTCCCCGCGACCCAGCCCGAGGCTGGCGCACCGGCTTCGATCCACAATGCGACCAGATCGCGCAGGAATCCATCGAGTGGACGTTGACCGTAAGGCATCGCCTGGCCCAGCCCCGGCGCCGGCAGATCGTCGTTCAGTTTGCGATAAAGGAAGCTGCTTTCGGCATTTGCCCCGATGCCATCGACCCGTCGCCAACCCAGCGCGCTGGCGGCCCCGTTCGTCGGTACTCTGTCGAGCAGGGCAGACAAGGATGTGCCGCTCTCGAGCAAGAGCCCTCCGGCCTGTCCTTGCGAGTCGTGGCAGCCTGAGGTCGCACATTTGCGAGCGAAGATCTGCCGCTCGATGCGATCGAAGGTACCATCGAAAAGCAACGTCGGATCGCAGGCGCCAGCCGGCGGCAGACAGGTCAGATCGAGTTTGTCGGTATCGCGCGACTGTCGGCCCGCCAGGGGCAGGCCGAGTGTCGTAGTCCGAATCTGTTTCTTTCCCTGGCGACAAACCGAGCCCGGAAATGGCCCGTCGAGTGGCACATGGATCGTGACGGCCGAGGTGCAATCATTGGGGGTCGAACTGGGCAGATCGATCTGCGCCCCGATTCGGCTCTCCAGCGCCTGAAAGTCGGGGTCGAAAAGAGGATCCCCGTTGTCCTGCGCATGGTCGATCTCGAGGAATTGTACCCCGGGCGAAATGCAGCGCGCCGCATTATAACTACTATTGACGCAAACCGAAACCGCAAAGCCGCACGATCCATTGACCGCGCCATCGCCGTCACAGGCCGGATCTCCATCGGCACAGCGGATCGCCTTGGGGCGCGACGCTGGCCAGTTGGCTGCGGCCTGGAAGGTCGCCAGGCAATCCGTTCGGGAGCTGCCCCCACCGGGAATTGTGGTCGCCCCGCTGGCCCCAGCCAGGAGCACGAGGAGTATTGCAGCCGCCATACGCATTGAGGTCGTTCTATACGTGAGGCGGCAGTTCCAGCAACGGGCTCTTTCAAACCCGCCGTTGCCGGGAGGACCAATGCACCCGAAGCTACCGATTGCGGGCGCTCGGCACGAGGGTTCCAAGTCGGCCGTTCCCGGGAGCCCCGAAACACTCGAACGCCTTGAGGTCTGCCAGGGCACCGGGTACGCGCAGAGTCGTGACCAGCGATGACGCGGCGGCCCATGCCGCAATCCGCAATCTGGTCGCATACTACGCCCACCTCGCCGACGGTGGCCGCTTCGAGGAGTTGGTCGCCCTCTTCGCAGCCGATGGCGAACTCATCGCGGGCGAAGCACCGGCCGCCCGAGGTGCGGACGGCCTGCGTGGTTTCTTTCTCGGTACCGGCGAAAACCTTGCCGTGAGTCGGCCGAAAAGGATCCTGCGCCACCACATCACCAGCCACCACATCGAGGCGGTCGAGGGCACGCGAGCCCGGGGGGCCGCCTATTTTATGGTCCTGACAGAGCGCGGTCTCGACCATTGGGGTCGCTACCGCGACCAGTATGTCTGCAACGACGGGGTCTGGCGCTTCCAGTCGAGACGCGCCCGACTTGACGGCTTCGCAGCCGACTCCTGGACGGCCGAGCGGCGTCGGGGTCAGAGCGAACCTTGAACCGCCGCAGATCGCGCCCTGTTCCCCGACCACAAGCCTTCAGCGAGTGCCCGATCGCACCGGCATCCCTGAGTCGGTCGTGAGTTCCTTTGAGCAACGACTCCTCCCCCAGATCCTGTTACCGGCCGTGATCGGAGTCGCGACCGGGTGTGCAGTCGGCGGCCTCTCGTCGTTCGCCGAAGGGCTGGCGCTGCCGGCCCTGGCCGCCCTGCCCGGCCTGTGGCCTGCAGCCTTCTCGCCATTGATTTTTTTTGCGACACTCGGCGTCAGCCATTTCATCACCCGTGCCGCCGGGCCTTCGACGACCGAACTTTATATATTGACGTACCACGAAGCCGGCAGCCGGCTGCCTCTTCGGCAAATTCCAGGGCGGGTTCTTGCCGGCTTGACGACAGTTGCGCTCGGCGGCTCGCAGGGCCTCGAATCGCCCTCAGCTCTGCTCGGTGCGGCCTTGAGTCAGGTTGCCGCCAAGGTGCGGCGGTTCGCCCTATGCGAAGCCGATCGACACACCTTGCTTGTCGCCGGAGCAAGTGCCGGGATCGCGGCCGTCTTTTCGTCCCCGGGTGTAGGCGCCCTCTACGGCATGGAAATCCCCTGGCGACGCGACCTCGATGCGCCACGATTGGTGCCTTGTGCTCTTGCTGCCGCCTGCTCCTATGGCACGCGCGCGGCGCTGGTTGGCACAGACCATCTGATCCGGCTCGAACACGCCCCCAGCGTCGATCCGATTTTCGTTGCCGGAGCGATCGCCGTCGCTCTCGCAAGCGGTCTTGTTGCCCGCCTCTTCGCTGCCATCACAGAGTTGGCGCGTCGCCAATCGCGAAAACACTCCCCCTTGGCGCGGGCCGTGATCGGTGGCCTGCTGCTGACCGTCCTCGCTTTGGCGGGCCATGCCCTCACCTCGAAGTGGATCACCTTTGGCCCCGGCTACATCGCGGCCGGCTGGCTGCTCTCGACCGAACACCTCGCTAGCCTGGTCGGAGTCGTGCTGCTGATCCGCACCGCCGGGACGCTGGTCTCCATGTACGGCGGCGGTGGTGGCGGCGTTTTCACTTCACTTGCCTGCACGGGAGCGTTCGTCGGCGAGGTGGTGGCCCGCTGGGTCGGCCGGGCCGACGATGCCTACGCCCTGCTGGGGGCCGCCTGCGTGCTGGGTGCGGCCTACCGGATCCCGCTCGCCGCGATGCTTTACGTTGCGGAATCCGGGGGCGGCGTCACGCTTTCGATGCTCGGCGTCGGTGGAGTGGCTCTCGCCCAGGCCATCATCGGTTCGGCGTCCGTCTCCGACGCCCAGCGCGACGTCCGGACCCGCGACTGACGCTGCCGAGCTTCAGGCGCGGCCGGCGTAGCGTGCCCGACTCCCCAATTCCTCTTCGATCCGCAGCAGTTGATTGTACTTCGCCACCCGCTCCGAACGTGCCGGCGCCCCGGTCTTGATGCGACCGCAGCCGGTTGCAACCGCCAGATCTGCGATGAAAACATCTTCGGTCTCGCCTGATCGATGCGAAACCATCTGCCCGTAGCCGGCCTGGCGCGCGGTCTCGATCGTGTCGAGCGTTTCGCTGACCGATCCCACCTGATTCAGCTTGATCAGGATCGCGTTGGCAACACCGCGTTCGATACCCTCTTCGAGACGTTTTCGCTGCGTGACAAAGAGATCGTCGCCAACCAGCAACGTCCGTTGACCGACGCACGTCGTGAGAGCCTTCCAGCCCGCCCAATCATCTTCGGCGAGGCCGTCCTCGATCGAAATGATCGGGTAACGATCAAGCCACGCGGCCCAGAGTTCGACCATGCCGGCGCTGTCCTTCTTTTCGCCAGTGGTCCGGGTCATCGCGTAAATACCATCGGAGAAAAACTCCGTGGTGGCAGGGTCGAGCGCCAGCGCGATCTGTTCGCCGGGACGGTAGCCCGCCCTCTCGATCGCGCGCAGCAGCAACTCAGGCGCATCCTCGTTGCGGTCAAGCGCCGGGGCAAAACCACCCTCGTCGCCGACAGCGACCGAGAGTCCGCGTTGGTGCAGGATCTCCTTGAGCACGTGGTAACACTCGCAACCCGCACGCAGGGCGTCGGAGAAGGTATCGAAGCCGATCGGCGCCAGCATGAATTCCTGAAAATCGACCCCGCCGACGGCGTGGGCGCCACCGTTGAGCACATTCATGAAGGGCACCGGCAGCAGGACCGCTTCGCTGCCGCCAAGCCAGCGGTAGAGCGGCTCGCCAGCGTGGATGGCGGCCGCGCGTGCGGTCGCCATCGAGACGGCGAGCACCGCGTTTGCCCCTAATTCCGTCTTGAGAGGCGTGCCATCGGCCGCCAGCAGGGCGCTGTCAACCCGACGCTGATCGGTTGCGTCAAGGCCGTGCACCGCAGAGGCCAGCGGGCCGCGTGCGTTCGCAACCGCCTGGGCGACTCCGCCACCGCGCCACCGGGTCGGGTCGCCGTCGCGCAATTCGAGCGCTTCGTGCCCACCGGTCGATGCCCCACTGGGCACGGCGGCGCGACCGCAGGCCCCGCTCTCAAGCTCAACCTCAGCCTCGACCGTGGGTTTGCCTCGTGAATCAAGCACCTGTCGTGCCCGCACCGTTTTGATCTTCGCTGAGCCTGCCATGCTCTGATTCCCCTCCCGAAGACGTCCCGCTGCGGAGCGGTTAGCGTGACACCTCGAAGCGGTCCACTCCAGCGGGCGCCTCGGGCTTCAACGACCGTGGGGCCGGCTTGCTTTAATGCGGGGGCAACCCTCTCGGCCGGGGTCTTTCGTAAAGGACGAAGGTTTCTCGCTACCCGGCTGCCCACGCTGCAGAGAGACGCAGTTGGCCCTCGCGCATGGTGGACGAGATCTCGGAGCAACTGTTGTAGATGCCGCGATCACCCATTGTGCCACGCGCATCGTAGATGCCCTATCGGGCGGGCCGCTGTGGCCACCTCGATCGCCAGTTGGCCCCGGCGCGCGGTGGATGGCATCCTGCCGACATGGGGAACCCGATAAGCGGCAGAGTGGTGGTGGTAACGGGCGCGACTTCGGGCATCGGGCGTGCGACCGCCCTCGCCCTCGCCGAGCGCGGTGATTCGCTGCTCGTGGTTGCCCGCGATCCGGCGCGTGGTCGCGCGCTGATCGACGAATTGCGCGCAAAGGGCGCGGGAGCCTTGACCGGTTTGGTGCTGGCGGACCTCGGGGTGCTGGCCGAAGTTCGTCAAGCCGCCAGCGAAATCCTTGATGCAACACCGCAGATCGACGTCCTGCTGAACAATGCCGGCGTAGTTCATCTTGAACGCAAAACCACACAAGACGGCTTCGAGGCCACCTTCGCCGTCAATCATCTCGCATATTTTCTGCTCACCCTGCTGCTGCTGCCGCGCCTGCGGGAATCGGCCCCCTCGCGCATCGTCAGCGTTGCCTCCGACGCCCACCGCTTCGTCGGCGGCATGCAATTCGACGACCTTGGCTGGGAGCGGGCAACCTACCGCTCGCTGAAAGTCTACGGGCATTCGAAACTGGCCAATATACTCTTTACCCGCGAACTGGCGCGGCGACTTGCGGGCAGCGGCGTGACGGCGGTCTGCCTGCATCCCGGCGCCGTGGCAACCGGACTCGGCCGCGACAACGGCATTTTTCCTGAACTCGTCCGCAAGCTGATCGCGCCCTTCATGCGCAGCCCGGCGTCTGGCGCGGCGACCTCGATCCATCTCGCGACGCTTCCCGATCTCGCCCCCCATGCCGGGGCCTACTTCGCCAACCTGAAGCCCCGCGCCCCCTCGAAAGCCGCCTGCGACGACGACGCCGCCGCCCGGCTCTGGGCCCTGAGCACCGAGATGTGTGGCCTCGATGCGCGCGCCGACGCAGCGGTGTCGAAATGAATGATCCGCTCTCGATCGGATTGCAGATCGCGGTGCTGCTCTTCTCCGTCGCTGTGCACGAGTCGGCACACGGCTGGGTGGCGTGGCGGTGCGGCGATCCCACAGCGCACGACCTGGGCCGCATCACGCTCAATCCGCTGCGCCACATCGATCCGGTCGGCAGTCTGCTGGTGCCGGGGCTGCTCGCTCTGAGCGGTGCACCGGTCTTTGGTTGGGCGCGACCGGTACCGGTGGATCTCTCCCGTGCCCGCGATCCTCGCCGGGCGCTGCTGCTGGTCTCGGCGGCCGGACCCCTATCAAATTTTTTACTGGCCGGCCTCGCCGCGCTGATCGTGGTGCCGCTGCGTGGTGCCTTGCAGACGGAAGGCAGCGTGGCCGAAGCGGTTGCGCTTGGCGCCCTCTATGCGGTGCTGGTCAACGTTTCTCTGGCGCTCTTCAATCTCCTGCCGATTCCCCCACTCGATGGCTTCGGTGTCCTCGCCGGATTGCTGCCGCGCTCGGCACTCGGCACCCTCGCCCTGCTGCGGCGGTTTGGCATGGTGATCCTGCTGGGGCTGCTCCTCACGGGTTCGCTCGACGCGATCCTGCGTCCGGCGCAACAATTCGTGTTGCGGATTCTGCTCGGACGATGACCGAGGCCGTTGCCAGCGCGTTTCGGGCGGTATGCCGGCTCGGCCTCTGTTGCGCGCTCTCGGCGGGCAGTACGCCCGCATCGGCCGAACCGGCACGCCCCGCGACAGAAGCCGTGCCCCTCGCCACGCCCGGGCCTTCGGCCACCGCAAGGGCCAGGCCGCTTGCCCGAGCATCACCGCAGCCGGCCGTCACCGCACCAGCCAGACCGATCGTCCCAACATCACCGCAGCCGGCCGCTGCCGTCTCCCCGGGAAATCCCGGCCGCGCGTCCATCACAGCGGAAGGTCGGATCGCGCGGGCGCGAGACCTCGAGGTCGAGACGATCGACGACAGCTCCGCGCTGCTGCGCCTGGTCTTCGATTCCGCCCCGTCGAAGCCGCACATCGAACGCCTCGAAGACGGGCGGATCGTGATCGACGTGCCCCGGGCCCGAACGGCGCTGGGGTATGAGAGCCGGTCGATCGACCACCCACTCGTCCGTCGCGCCCGCTTCGGTCAGCACGACAACCCGACCCGGCTCCGTATTGTCCTTGACGGTGCTGGTGCGGCGGCGGTTTCAGCGACTCAATCCAAAGTCGTGCTCGAAATCCGGCTGACGGTTCGCGCGGACCGCAGCCGTCAGGCTTCTTCCCCAATGCCCGCATCCGCCGCGCCACCGGCAACGCCGGATCCATCGCCAGGTCCGTCGCTGGCGACAGCGCCAAGGACGAGTCCGGGGACGAGTCTTTTTCCTTCTCCGGTCTCGGCATCGCCGATAACGCCAGAACCCGCTCCAACTGCGGCTGCCTCGCGGGCAGCGGCTATCGAGCCTCATACCCGAGGCGGAGCAACGCCAGAACCCGATCGAGCGGCGACGGCCACTCCCGAAACACAGCAAGCCATAATTCGACAAGCTCCAGCAGCCACGCCCACAGCAGCCACCATTTCTTTGCACTTCGTCGACGCCGACGCTGCGACCGTCATCGGTCTGGTGGCCGAAGCCGGCGGGCTTGAGGTACGACTGCCGTCAGGGCGAACCTCGCCACTGACAATTGCGTTGCGCCACGTGACGCCGCGCGACGCGCTGGTGCAGATCGGGAAGAGCGTGGGATGGACCCTCCGACAGGACGAGGGCGATGTGCTGTCCTTCGAGGTGAGTGCAGCAACTGGCCTTGGCCGGGCTTCCGGCGCCTCTCGCTAGCGACTCCGTCAGGGTCTAACACCACCACCTCTGCCCCCTGACGGCCACCTCGCTGTCGGCAGGACGAAGCGCTGGGCCGGCCTCGAATGAACCCAGGAAATTGCGGCGACCCGTCGAGCCGAAGTCGCTACCTCTCGACCAAGGCACTAACCTCCGCGCGTGGAGGGGAGCGAGGACATTGTGGCCCTTCGCGCCGATTGGCAACCCGCCGCCATCGCTCCGATCCCAACACTCACCTTGACAGCCTTCGCGCATGCCGACGATCGAAACCGGGCCCTGCGGACAGGCTTCAACGCCTGGCTTTCGAGGCCCTTCCAGAGTGAAGAATTGGTCCGCCTCATCGCCGGCCTCGTCCGCAAGCGCGCGGCTGCCTGAGACGAGTTGTCCCAAACCCGGCGGCCAGACCACCCGCTCTGTTTTGCCTCACGGCAGCGACCGGCAGCGGCCCAGCCAAACCGCCGGGGACTTTCCGGCAGGAGTGAGCCCGGGCAGGAGGAATTTTCTTCCCGGTCCCAGACGGGGCCTCTGGCCCTCCGTCCTGCCTTCGGCAACGAGCCGGCCGCTGTTGCCGGGGCAAGCCACTGGCACGGGGGTTGCGTTGAACATCAGACGAACGCTCTAACAAGGAGATTGACTCCGATGGAAAATGACAAACCGAATCTGCAGACGATCGACATCACCCCCTTCACACCGGGCTGGACCGATCCCGGAGAGTTGGTGCGGATGGCGCTCGAACGCGACCTTCGGGAGGAAGCTCGGGACGCCATCACGACCATGCTGGCCTCGCGAGAGCACCACGCCGAGGGCTGGTTCCTGCGCGGCGTGCTGGCCATGCTCGAGGGGGAAACCGCACTGGCCGACGACGCCTTCCACCGGGCGCTCGCGTTGGGCCTGCAGGACCGCAGCACGCGCCTAGGCGCAGCCATGACGGCGCTGCTGCTGCAGCGTGCCCCCGACGCCTGGCGGCAACTCAAAGGCCTCGCCGCCGACAACACCGGCGACGCGGAAATCCTGCACTGGGCCCTGCGCGCTGCGATCGAAGCCGAGGAACTTCCGGCTGCTCTGCATCTCCTCAAGGCGCATCTCGTGATCCGTCCCGAGGATACCTCGGCACGCTTCGCCAGAGCTGCAATTGCGGCCCGCCTGGGCCTGCGGGAAATCGCCCGTCGTGAACGCGACGAGATCGTGCGTCGCGAGCCGGATTTCATTGGTCTCGACGCCGTCGCGAGCCTGCTTGAAGAAAACCGTCAAGCAGCTTGAGAGCTGCCTTGACGTCAGGAGGGCCCATCATGGCCGACCACCGTCCCGATTCCCGGCGAAGCCCGGCGCCTGAGCACGCCTTGGCACCCATCCGCCACGCGCCAAAAGCGCTGGCGCTGAGTTCCGTGACCCGATTGACCGGCCTTCAGCGCGTGACACGCGCCCGCCACGCGCCAAAAGCGCTGGCGCTGGCGGCCTGCGTTCTTGGCGTGAGTTCGGCGCTGCCGGCCGCGGCCGATGGTGAACCGGGGAGCGCCACCAAGGAGACCAGCCGCGCTCCCACCTCGGCGATGGCGCAACGAGCCTCTGCACAAGACCATATCGGGAGTTGGTCGCTCGACGACGGCAGCGTCGTGTTCTCGACCGGACAGAGGCGCACCGACGCCGGTTTTGATCCCACCCTGCCGCAAACCGCGCCCGCCTACCCGCTCACCGTGATGCCCTTCATCGGCGGCAGCGGCGACGATCCCGGACGCCGCTGAACCACGGCGAACGGCAAGCCCTGAATCACAACGGGCGATTGATCGAAGTGGTTATGGTCCCCGCCGCCCCTGAACCACGGCAATTGCCTGGTCCTCGGGCGTGCCCTGGTGGGGCGCGCCTTATAAACTTTTAACTTGTCGACACCTTTGTGTTATGCTTGAGTCGCACCAGCTTTCAGGCGTTACGAACCTGTCAAACCAACGAGCCGACTCTGTCGTTCGGGCCTTCAGACCTCGCGTTGCAGACCACGTGGATCGAGGCTGTGGCCGGCGGAGCGCAGGCCGGCCCGACCCAGCCCGCTGCCGCGCTCAAAGACTCGACGGGGCGCGGCCGCTCTCGACCGGGAAGGTCTTTCGATGCATTCCGCCGCCTGTGGCAGGTCGAGAATCACCTCGAAGGCGGCCCCCCCGAGCAGGCTGCTGATGGGACGGATTCGCGCCCCCATGGCATTCGCCAATTCAGCGGCGATCACCAGGCCGCGCGCGCTTCCCCGCCCCACCCGTCCGGCGAGGATATCCCGCACCCAGGCGAGTTCATTTGCCGCGATCCCCAGACCGTCGTCGCTGACGACGATCCTGAGCTGCGCCCCATCGATCTGGCCTTCCACTTCGACCCGAATCCCGCCCTCGGCCGAGCCGTGCTTTAGAGCGTTGCTGATCAGATTTGCGAGCATTTGCGCCAAAGCGCCTTCGTGCCCCAGAACCTGCGGCCATTCGCCGGCGATCACGATCCGGCCACCCGAGCCGCGGCTGAGGTCCGCGATCTGTGCGCTCGCCCGACGCAGTGCCAGGGCCGACGAAACCACCTCGACCGGACTTCCGGCCTGACGCCAAACGCCAATGCCCCGATGGGCTTCGACCACATCGATCAGGCGTTCCATCGCGGCAGCGATGCGCTCGACAAAATCGAGCCCCTCCTCGTCAAGGGATTGTGCCTTTTCCTCGCGGAGCAGGGTGGCAAAACCCGAGATCGCCTGGAGCGGGGCACGCAGGTCGTGACAGAGTTCGGCGGTGCCACCCCAGGCGCTCCTCTCGGTGGAAGATACGGTAGTAGTTCTCTCGGCCATGGCCGTACCCTTCAGCAACGATCGGGCCGCCCGGGTATCGACCTCGCCATATCGAAAGCCGGCGCGATCTCCGCAACTTCTTAGGCGACGCCATATCAGCTGCGCTGCCGCGAGCCTCTGGGTGGCCGGGTTTGCCGACCACCCGGCAGCAGACGACCCGAAGCGCTCGGCGCCGCTCGCAAGGGCCTCAAGCTCCGCGACCGACCGCCCGATGGCCGGAAGTCGGCAATTCGGACGGCGTGGCGCGCCGGAGGTCGGCTCTGCGAGAAAACCTTGAAGCGCGTACCTCTCCACCTCGCGACCGCCGCAATGCGGCTGGCGCGGCCGGTTTTCGACCGCGACGGTTTGCTCGTTGCGGGCGCGGGCAGCGCCCTCAGCAATCGGGTGCTGCAGCTTCTGCGACGGCTCGCGATTCAGACCGTGCCGGTCGACGAGGACACACCCGTCCCGACCTGGGCGACGGTGGCGGATCTTGGCGGGGCGGTGCGCGAACAGATCGAGCGCTTCGCGCGCGAAGACGAGACCGGCCCCATGCTTGCGCTGCGGGACGCGGTGCTGCGCCGATTGACGCGACAGGCCGAGATCGCACAAACCGAAGAGCAGCTGTGGCACGCCCCGCGCGAAGGCGATCCGGAAGGTCGCCCATGACCGACATCACGCCCGAGATCGGTTGCCGCAGAAGCCAGTCACCTTTTGGCGACGAGGTCGCCGAAGCCTCGGCCACTCTCCCTTCCCCGGCGCATTTCCGGGCGCAGATCGCGCGCCTCAAACGGCTGCCCACACTGCCACGCCTGCACCAGAGGATCCTGAGTACGCTGGATGATCCGGGCGTCGACTTCAACCATCTCGCCGCCTTGATCGAGACCGATCAATCGCTTTCCTCGCAACTTCTGCGCCTCGCCAATTCCGCATTTTATAGTGCATCCAACCAATCCATCGCCCAGGTGAGCCGGGCTCTGCTCAAGCTCGGCACCATTGTCGTGCGAAGCGTGGTCATCACCTCCAGCGTCTTTGATCCACGCAAGCTGCCTCTTCCCGGATTCTGGGAGCACTCGCTCGGCTGTGCGGTGGCCGCCGGTGCTCTCGGTAAAACACTCGGCCTGCGCGCACCCGAGGAATTGACCGCCGCCGGCCTCTTGCACGACCTCGGCAAGGTCGTCCTGTTCAAGGAGCTGCCCGAAGCCTTTCAAGCCTGTCTAGACCTCAGCGCCCGGAAACAGATCCTCTTCCGCGAGGCCGAACGGGAGTTGCTCGGAACGGACCATTGCGAGGTCGCCGATTGGCTGGTGCAACGCTGGAACCTGCCCGCCCAGCTTGCCGAACCGATCACCTTGCACCACCGGCCGACTACAGCGCTCCGCAGGCCTGTCGAAACCGCGGTGGTTCACGTTGCCGATGCCATGGTGCGCGGGATCGGCTTTGGCAACGGCGGCGACTCGAAAGTACCGACGATCCGCGACGAGGCGTGGCAGTTGCTCGGGCTTGATCTCGATAAACTCGACCGGAGCTTCCTCTGTTTTGACCGGGATCTCGACCGGGCCTTGAACTATGCCATCTTCGCTTGAAGCCGGCGGCACATCCGCTGCGCCGGCCACGCCGGCCTCGCCGGCCAGCGCCGGGTCCGCCGGGCGCGCCGCACCACTCGGCGGCGGGGGCTCTGCGCTCGAGACCGAGGCAGCCCTCCTCGAAAAGATCGAGGAACTGTCCTTCCTACGCGAATTGAGCGAGGTCCTCTCAAGCGCGAGTGATTTCGGCAGCGCCTGCCGGGCCCTTACGGAACTGGTCTGGGCTCAACTCGGCGCGCGTCGGGTCAGCTACTTATCCCTTGACTCCGGCCAGGGTCGGCTGCATCTGGAAGCCAGCTTTCCGCTGGCACCGGACGAGCTCAACGAACTTGAATTCCGGGTCGAACAAGCCCCTCTGGCCGAAGCTCTGAATGCCGTCGGGCCCCTGGCCTTCGCCGATGCCGACGCGGCGCCCTGGACTCAGGCAAGACGGCTTCGGGCCGACACACCCTTGCCCGCCGATCGGCCCATCCTGATCACCACACCGCTTCGCAGCCGCGGTTCACCGCTCGGGCTGGTGGTGGTTGAAACCATCGCCAGCAACGCTTTGCCGGAAGCCCTTCGTCTGCTGGCGGTAACCGAGACCACGGCGGCGCTGGCTCTCGACAAGGCCAGAGATCCCGGGCGCGAGGAGTTTCTCGCCATCCTGCGCCACGATCTGAGCAACCCCGTGCATACGGCTCTTGGCTACCTCGATATGCTGCTCGACGAAATCGAAGAGCGCCAGCTCAACGAGATGCGGCCGGCAGCGCAAGGAGCGGCAAGCGCCTTGCGTGCCGTCGCCGACCTCATCGCAAACGCCCTCCGACTGCCCTCAATCAATCGCGGTGCCGACGGCTTTGAACGTCGTCCGCTTGAGCTGGCCGATCTCTGCGAGACGGTCGCCGCATCCTTGCGTCCCGCAGCCGGCGAGAAAAAGCAGACGCTCGTCTGCGACTTTCGTCCCGTTCGTCTGGTCGGCGATGCCCGGCAGCTTCGTCGGGTGCTTGCCAATCTGCTCGGCAATGCCCTGAAATACACCCCCGACGGGGGCACCATCGAACTCCGTTGCGGACCCGGTCAGAGCGGGCCCGATGCCGTCCGCGCAAGCGCCGGCGCCTGGTTTGAGATCGAGGACGATGGCCTCGGCGTACCCCCCGAGGCCCTCCCCCGGCTCTTCCAGAAGTACGCCCGTTTTCATGCAGAGACGGGCATCCCCGGAACCGGGCTCGGTCTCTACAGCAGCCGCGCCATCGTCGAGGCGCATGGCGGCTCAATCGAGGCGTTGCCGCGACGCGACGGGCGGTGCGGTTCGCTGTTCTGCATCCATCTGCCCGGCTGAGGCGCGACGCAAGGCCATGGCCTTTGCGGCCAAGGACGTGCGCCGCTGCAAGGCGCGCATCAGAGGCGCAGAAGCGCACGCTTGAAGGTGTTCGGTAGCCGGAAAAACAGGCCCAGATGGAGCCCAGGGCTGGCCGTTTTCTTGCGGATCTGCCTGAGCCATATGACACTCGATCTTCTGCTCCGAACGCACGATGGCGAAACAACGGTCGAGGTTTCCTCAGTGCTCGACTTCGATACCTCCACTCCCAATTGGCGCGAGCAATTGGCACTGCAATGCAGCGCGCAGGCGGGCGCAGGAACCGCCGCCCTCCTCGAGCAGATTGCAGAGCAGCGGGCCTCCCGCACGGCCTCAAGCCGCCCGCAGTCCGGGTTCGAACCGCTCGGGCCCTCGCTGCGCCATCTCTGATCGAGACCGCCCCCGGGGCAAGCCCGGGCGCTGGGCCTCAAGTCGCCACCGCCGCCAGCCGATGGCCGGGCGGAACCATGTTTACGATCGTCGGCCTCATCGTCGTGATCGGCTCCGTGGCAGGCGGTTTCGCCATGGCGGGCGGTCATTTCGGCATCCTCTTTCAGCCCAACGAATTCGTTGTGATCTGCGGTGCTGCGGCCGGCGCCCTGATCATCTCGGCGCCGGGACCGATCCGCGGTCAGGTGCTGCGGGCCTTCGGCCGGGCCTTCACCGCCAGCATGCCGGCCCGCGAGGATTATCTCGAGATCCTCAAGTTGCAGTATGAGGTTTTCGGCTTCATCCGAAAAAATGGGGCGGTGGCGCTCGACGAGCACGTCACCGAGATGGAGAAGTCGAGTATTTTTTCGAAGTACACCAAATTTCTGGCCAACCACCACGCCCTTGAATTTTTTCGTGATGCCCTCAAACAGATCGTCAACGGCACCGCTTCGGCCGAGGAACTCGATCTCTTGCTGGACGCCGAACTCGACACCCATCACGAAGAGGTGCTCGTCCCGATCGGTTTGATCCGCACCACCAGCGACGCCCTACCCGGCCTGGGGATCGTGGCCGCGGTGCTCGGTATCATCATCACGATGGGCCATCTCGACCAGCCCCCCGAGGTGATCGGCCACCATGTCGCGGCCGCTCTGGTCGGGACCTTTCTCGGCATCCTGCTCTCCTATGGGGTTTTGGCGCCGATTGCGGCCACGATCGAGGCGCAGGAAAACGCCAACGGCAAATATCTGCGCTGCATCAAGGAAGGCGTCATCGCCTCGCTGCGCGGGGCGGCACCCATCGTCGCCGTGGAATTCGCCCGCAAAGCCGTGTTCTCGGCGGTGCGGCCCTCCAGTGACGAACTCGATGAAGCCTGCCGTCAGGTCAAGGCTGCGGGCTGATCATGGCCAATAATCCGAACGTCCGCATCATCTACAAGAAAAGAAAGGTGGCGCATGTCGCTCACCACGGCGGCGCGTGGAAGGTGGCCTACGCCGATTTCGTCACCGCGATGATGGCCCTGTTCATGGTACTCTGGCTGCTCACCCAGGCCGACGTGAAGCTACGCTCGGATATCGCACGCTATTTCCGCGAGCCCGGCATCCTACCCGGCGGCAGCGTGCTCAGCACCGACAGCAACCCGGCCCAGACCCGCGATCCGGAGGTCGTCTCGCAGGACATCCTCGTCGTGCCGACCAAGAAGCTCGAGCACAAGAATCTTGGTGGGAAAAGCGAACCTGAGGGCGGGTCCGGCAAGAACGCCGAGAGCAGCCGCGAGGAACAAAAGCGCCTCGAAAACACGGCAGGAAAGCTTGCGGCCATGGTCCATGCCGACGCCGCCGGGGACCCGGAACTCGCCGGACTCGAGGACTACGTCCAAATTCAAGTCGTCGATCGCGGCCTGGAGATCCAGGTGATCGACCGGGCCATGGCGGGCCGGGAAATGCTCTTTGATCTCTCCTCCTCTACTCTCAAGCCCAAACTCAAAACCCTGCTGCAACGACTCGCCAGCGTCCTCGCGACCATGCCGAACCCGATCGAAATCGGTGGCCATACCGACGCGCGACCCTTTGCCAGTGCCGGGCCGCGTTCGAATTGGGACCTTTCCTGGGAGAGGGCCAGTGCGGCGCGGCGTGAACTCGAAGCCTCAGGTTTGCCCGAAAACCAGGTGCGCGCCGTGACGGGGCACGGCTCTGCGGTACCTCTGATCGAAGATGACCCCTATGCCGACGAAAACCGGCGCATCTCGATCGTCGCCGTGCGCCGCCAGCCCCCTCCGGGCGCAAGCGGCCTTCCCGGGCCGATCGTTCTCGCTCCCGACACGATCCCGATCGCCGCCAAACCGGTCGCGTGGCGCTGAGAGCCCGATGATCGCAACCTCGACAGAAGCTGCCCTCCAAGACCAGATCCTCAACGATATTGCCGGCCCTGATCCGGCTGCCCACGAACTCGTGGAACGCTGCGGTCGGCCCGAAGGCGTCAGTCTTGACGAGCTACCAATGCTACCGCGAGTTGCGACCGAAATCCTGCTACTGGCACGCGATCCCGATGCCGACCTGGCACGCATGGCGGCCCTGCTCCACCACGATATGGTACTCGCCGGTCATGTGCTGCGGATCGCCAACTCGCCGGCGTACCTGCCCAGAACACCCATCGTTTCGCTGCAACAGGCCATCACGCGACTCGGCCTCTCGACGCTGACCGAGATTTCATTGGCGGCCTCGCTGCAAAGTGGCGTCTTCAAAACCCCCGGTCGGGAAGAACTTCTGGTGCAACTCTGGCGCGACGCGGTCGCTACGGCAGCCTGGGCTCGCGAAATCGCGCGGCAGCTACGCAACAACGCGGAGAGTGCCTTCCTCGGCGGTTTGCTGCACGCAATCGGCAAGCCGGTGGTTTTGATCCGGATCGCTTCCTTCGAAAACGAATTCACGCCGCGTCCCGACGACGCGACCGTCGCGATTGCGCTGGATGGACTCTACGTGGATTGGGGCCTGGCGCTCGCCCGGCATTGGGGCTTGCCCGAGGAAGTGAACTGCGCCATCGAGCACCACCTCGAGCCTGTGCCCGATGATCCCTCGCTCCTGCC
Organism: Deltaproteobacteria bacterium; assembly: GCA_009885395.1. Taxonomy (GTDB): domain Bacteria; phylum Desulfobacterota; class Binatia; order UBA12015; family UBA12015; genus SXLG01. The sequence goes on from VFKT01000250.1 coordinate 24,142, forward strand.
CGCCATCGTGGGTCTGGCGCGGCATCTGGTGCGCGACTCGCACAACGTCGAGGCCGATTCTGCTCTGGATGCCGACGCTGCAGGCAACGCACCGGCCTTCTCCCGCAATCTCGCGGGCGATCCGCAAGGGAGCCTGCTCGCCTCCCTCAACCTCTACCCGGAGGACCTCGAAGCCATTCTCGGTCATCGGGAAGCCGTACAGTTGCAGGTTTCAGCACTCCTTCTATGAAGACCGAAGGCTACGATATGGTCGTGCTCGGCAGCGGCCCGGGAGGTTTCGCCGCCGCGCTGCAGGGTGCGCAGGCCGGCGCGCGCGTGGCCCTGGTCGAGGCCGCGCGCACCGTCGGTGGTGCCTGCGTGCACCGAGGCACGATCCCCAGCAAGGCTCTGCGCGAGACCGCGCTGCGAGTCTCGCGCGCCCACCTCGGCGAGGCCATCGCCCGCTTCGAGCTGCGCCAGGACGTCGAGCTGAAGCGGCTGATGGGGCAGGTGGATTCTATCTGCCGGGCCCATTCGGGAACGATGAACCACCAATTGGAACGCAGCGGCGCGCTGCGGATCCACGGCCGTGCCCGTTTTTTGGATGCTCGGAGGGTCGAGGTTCGCGCCCTGCAGGGGCCCTCCCGCCTTCTCGAAGCCCCGGCAATCGTGATTGCGACCGGCTCTCGCCCGCGGGAGACCGCGACTGTGGCGATCGACCACGAACACATCCTCGACAGCGACTCAATCCTCTCGATGCTCTACCTGCCGCGTTCGCTCGGCGTGCTCGGCGGTGGCGTGGTCGCCTGCGAATACGCCTCGATCTTCGCCAACCTCGGCGTGGCGGTGACGATCATCGACCGCGCGCCGCGGCCTCTTGCGTTCCTCGACGACGAAATCAGCGCCTGCTTCCTGGAACGCTTCTGCGATGCCGGCGGTACTTATCTCGGCGAGAGAGAGATCGAGAACGTGCACTTCGATGGCGTCAGTCGCGTCGAAGTTCGCTTGACCGATGGCTCGCTGGTCGGCAATGACAAGCTGCTGGCCGCGCTGGGACGGGTCGCCAACGTCGAGGGGCTCGACCTCGAGCGGGCCGGCCTCGAGAAGACCGAACGTGGCTTGCTCGCGGTCGACGACCATTGCCGCACTGCAACCCCTGGCATCTGGGCGGTCGGCGATGTGATCGGACCACCGGCCCTGGCGGCGACGGCGATGGAACAGGGCCGCCGTGCGGCGCGCGACGCGCTTTCGCTGCCACTTGGGCACCCGCCGGAAATGGCACCGATCGGGATTTACACAGTTCCCGAAATCGCCTCGGTCGGTCTCTCCGAGCGCGAGGCTCGCGCCCGTGGCGAAACGATCGTCATCGGCCGCGCCCATTTCGACGAGGTCGCTCGCGGCCGGATCAACGGCGACGTGCGTGGATTGTTGAAGCTCATCGTCCGGAGCCGGGATCGCATGGTGCTCGGGGCCCAGATCGTCGGTGAGGGCTCCACCGAAATCGTGCACGTCGCGCAGGTGGCCTTGCTCGCTGGCTGGGTGGTCGACGAATTTATCGATAATGTTTTCAACTTTCCCACCCTCGCCGAGGCCTATCGGTTGGCGGCCTTGGACGCGGCTGATCAGCTTTCCCAACACCATCGGCAGCGGCGTGAAAACGCCGCCTGATCCGGTTCCGCGTGGGCGAGCGACTCAGCCTGCCGCACGCAGATGGATCTCGACTCGGCGATTGGTGGCGCGCGCCTCGTCGCTGTCGTTTCGTACGAGTGGCCGATCAGCGCCCCAGCCTGCGACCAACACACGGCCGGCAAGAGTCGGCTCAGCCTGCATCAGCTCGGCCGCGATGAATTGCGCACGCGCGAAAGACAATTCTAAATTCGAGGCGAAGCGTCCGCCTTGAATGGGCCGGTCGTCGCTATGGCCGGCGACCTCGATCAGCAGTTCTGGCAGGTCGGCGGCAAGCGCGCCGACCGCGCGCACGAAGTTCTGCACGGGGCCCTGCAATTCGGCTCCGCCGGACGGAAAGCCGCTGGCCTCGCCAATGCGCAGCAGCACGCCCTCCCCCGAGGCCTCGATACGCAAGCCAGCGGCGCCTCTCTCATCACCAAGCAGGGCTTCGAGATATTGGCCCACGCCGCGCCAGGTTTCACTCGAGGAAGGCGGGCGCGGCCCGTTCGAGGGCCTGTTTTCTTTTGAACTCGACGCGTCCGCGGGCGGCGACCCCCGTGCGGCAGCGCTGTCCGTGCCCGGAGCGGGAGCCGATGCGACCGAACCGGCCGGGGCCTCTGGCGCCGTCTGGGGCTCGTCATTCAGGAGCACCTCGGCCATCGTCGCGGAATCGGTTGGTGCCAGCAGCAACGCCGGAGCGACTTCTAAATCTTGACTGCCTTGCAGCGAGACTGGTGCGCAAGCTCGCGCCCCGACCTGCTTCATGGACTTGCCGGTCGGTGGAGTTTCGAGCGAACCTCCATGACGCGCCGAAGGTGCAGGTCGGCTCGCCACCGCGAGAGGGATACCCTGAATTGGAGAGGCCACACCGGCGAGGGTCGCGGCCGCACGCTGCAGCAAACCATCAGGGCTGCTGGCCGCCGAACTTTGGTTCCGAGCCAATACGGCTGCGACCACGACGAAGGCGAAAAGTTGCAGCACGAGGTCGCTGAAGGTGACCAGCCAACCGCCAGAGTCATCGGGCTTTGTTGCCCGTCGTCGGCGCTCAGGCCGCTTGTTCCTCAAGTCGTACGACACGTTGGCCCTCCTCCTCATCTCCGACCAACTCGATCCCGGCGAGCCTCCGCATCGCGCGCTCCACTGCGGTTGGATAGGCGCGCTCGCGCACCTGCGCCGCACCACAGGCCAGCAACTCAAGCCGGGCGAACTCCGCAGCGACATCGGTCTCAACCTTGGTCGCCAGCGGCAACACTACAACATTGGCAAGAACCGCTCCGTAGAGCGTGGTCAGAACAGAAACACCGAGCGCCGCGGCCAGGCCGGCCGCATCCGTGCGGCCGATATCGTCGAGCAGCATGGCCAAGCCGATCAGTGTGCCGATCAAGCCAAAGGCCGGAAAAAGCCTCGCCAGGGTGCTGAAGACCGCGTGTGAGGTCTCACCTTCGAGATCGATCCGACGCTGTTCGCGCTGCAACCAAGAATCGAGCAAACCGCCATCGTTTGCGGCAAAAGCATTCTCGATCGCAGCCTTGAGCCCCGGATCGCCGATCTCGCGCGCGGCAAGTTCAAGCGCCTGGACGCCGCGTACCCGATGGACCCGTGCCAGATCCTTGAACTGGCGGATCAACCGTTCCGGGTCGGAGGCCTTCGCCCGTCCCTTGCCAAGAGCCGCTTCAATACGCCGCCAGGTAAGTCCGAAAGCCTCGCCCGGATGACTCGCACGGGCGACGGCAAGCCCGCCTCCAAGCGTGATCAGCACCGAGAAGGGATCGAGCAGGCCGAGCGTCGCGACAAGCGTGATGCCGGCCACGACGCAGGCGAGC
>VFKT01000348.1 GCA_009885395.1 Deltaproteobacteria bacterium
CCGGTGCGGCTGCGGCCCCCGGTGCGGCTGCGGCCCCCGGTGCGGCTGCGGCCCCCGGTGCGGCTGCGATTCCGAGCGCGAACGTGTCTTTGCCTCCGCGCTTGAGATCAAGCTCGAGTGTGCCGCCAAAGCGACTCTCGCGCAGCCGCTCGCCGATTTCGGGGGGCAGGCGCGTCGGTTCGACAAGGCTGATTTCGACCCTGCCGCGCAGTTCCTGTTCCGGCGAGAGGGTCAAGCGGCCAGCAACTTTCGCGGCGGCATCGAACACGCCGAGCGAGAAGTTCGACGAGAGCGTGCCGGTCGGATTGCGCTCGAAACGGAAGGAACCCGGATCGAGTTGCCACGCAGCCATGACGGAGGACCCAAGGTCGATCTCGCCGCTCAGCGTGCCGTTCGCATCGGCGAAAGCGCGTGCCTCCAGATTGACGCGACCCGGCGGCAATTCGTCGGAGAGGGTCGCCGGGGATAAGTCCGCCACCGTCGCCTTGAGCTTCCAACCCGCGCTCCCCGACTCGCCCGCGCTCCCCGACTCGCCCGCGCTCCCAAACCCGCCGGGCCGCGTCTCGAAGCGGATCTCGCCGGGCGCCCCTGCAACCCGCAGCACCCCAGCAAGCCGCGGTTCCGTAAAATCACCCTCGACGCGCATCTCGCCCGCCAGCGGCGCCAGCCTCGGCAACGCACCGGTCCAGGGCTCAAGATCTGCGGCAGCCAGCATGGCCACGGCAATCTCAAGATCGAGGGCGTCGCCGTCGCCGTCGCCGTCGAGCCCGATCGAGCCCGAGACCTGTAGCCGCGAACCCTCTGCTAGCGCGGCCGAAAGCGTCTCCACCTCGAGGCGTGGCGCCTGCAGCAGCCCGGTGCGCAAGCGCAAGCCCGCATCAATCCCAGATATTTGTACCGCCTGCGAGTTGCCCGCACCCTGCAGAACGATCCCGGCATCGTTCAAATCGAGCCGCAGCGCACCCAGCCAGGAAGGCAGCAAGAGCTGGTTCATCGACTCGTCCGAACCCGTCTCGGCAAATCCAGCGAGATCGAGGTCGAAGCGCGGTTCGCGCATGGAAATGGCGAGCCCAACCGCCGGCGGCCACCAGGCCAACACGGCTGGAGTGATCCGCAACTCGGGCGCGACAAAAGCGAGCACACCAGGCACGTCAATCCCGATGCCGGAAAGCACCAGGCCCTCGCTCGGGTGGATCGCCATGTGGCTCATTTCCACCTTGCCACCCAGCGCTTTTCCGGCGTGGCGCTCGACCGCCGAGAGCAGGCGCTGCTGCAGCTCTGGCCGCGAGAGAGCCCATCCCGTCACGCCGATCAGCGCCAGAACCAGAGCAAATATCGCAAGCAGAACGATCAGCAAACGCCGCCAAATTCGTCCGAGCCACCGCCCTCGTTCCGGACCAGAAGACCTCACCAGGGATCGCCGATCGAGAAGGTCACTTGAACCAATGAATCACCCGGCACGCGATCAAGGCCGAAGCCGAGATCGAACTCAACAGGCCCAAATGGCGTGTCGGCACGAAGCCCAAGCCCGGTGCCCTTCTGCACATCGTCGAAGCCAAGCGTCCAGGCCGGCAGCTCGACGTCGCCCACGTCAAGAAAGCCGACCAGCCGCAGCGGGCCAAGAATGGGGTAACTCAACTCGAAACTGCCAACAGCGATGCTGCGCCCACCAAGCGGGTCGTTCGAAGGCGACATCGGGCCGACTCGGCGACGAGCGTAGCCACGCACCGGAAAAGTGGTGAGACCGCCGGCATAGAACCGCGACCAGAGCGGAATCTGCGGCGTTCCATCAAAGGGCATAATGCTCCCTGCCCGCACCCGAGCCGCGGCGGTCAGTCTCTCCCAGACCGGATGGTAGGCAGCCGCCTGCACGATGAAGCTCATCCAGTTGAACTCGCTGGCGAGCCATGGGGCAGCGACCTCGGACGAGGCCCCGATCGTCAAGCCACGACTGTTATCACCGCCCGAATCCTGCCAGGTCCAGCCAAACCCGGCACCGATGCGGTTGGTGAAGCCGGCGTCCTGATACTGCGCCAGCGGACCGAGTGCCTCTTTGGTTGAAAGACTCACTCCTGAGAGTGAATCGTAGGCGAACCCGAGGTAGACGTTGCCCGCCCAGCCATCGTCCAGATCAAAATCAATTCGTGGCACCACCTGCGCGAAATCGTCGATATAGGTCGATTCGTCCTGGCGACCAACCTGGAGACGCAGATTGGCGCTATCGGGCGGGCCGGGAAAATGGGGCTGGATCAGGCCGGCATCGATCGAGCGCGTAATCTGGGACACACGGCCGATCAAAGTTAACTTTCTGGCACCGCCAAGAAAATTATAGCTGGACCACGACAAGGTGCCTCGCGCACCTTCGTTGGTGCCGTAACCAAGGCCAACCCGAACCTCGCGAGTCGGGCCCTCAGCGAGTTCAACCCTTACCGGCACCGATCCGTCGGATAAAATATCAAGCGGCACCAATCGCACCCGACCGAAGATGCCAAGGCCGCGCAAGCGGTCGGCCGTCTGGTCCAGCAAGGCTTCATCCCAGCGCTGCCCCACGCGGAAGAAAATCTCGTTATGCACGAGGCTCGGGTCGACGGTATCAAGCCCGACGATCTCGATCCTGCCAAAGACGGCACTCGGGCCGGGCGAGAGCACCAACGCCACCTCCACGCAGCGCGTCGGCACCAGCACCCGCGCCCGGCGCTCGACCTTCGCGCGCGGATGGCCGGCATCATGAAAGTGCTTGACCAACGCCTCGGCCGAGGCCCGGTAGGCGGCCTCGGTGAAGGGCTCGCCGAGTTTGAGCGGCAAACCCTGCAGCAGCTTTTCTTCTTCGTCTTCAGGCAGGACGGCCCCGCTGAAATCTATCCACAAGCTGCAGACCCTTACCGCTTCGCCGGCCTCGACAAGAATGCGGACCCCGACCAGCCCCGGTTCAGGCGTGATCCCTTTTTTGCGGCGCGGCTGGGTGAGGATATCGATTTCGGCCCGCACCGTGACGCCGTAATGGCCGTCCTCCTCCAACTCGCGCCGAACGAGCGCGAGGTCGCCCTCGAGTTGGTTGGGCAGAAATACCGGCCGATCGCGCCAGGGAGCCCAGAAAGGCCGCGCTCGGGTCTTGAGCTCGGGCTCGAGCAGAAACGTATCGACGACGCCGAGCCCTTCGATCGAGAAGCCATCGAGTTGCCACGGCCCGCGCGGATCGAGAGCCGCCAGCGACACGGTCTGCTGGGCCGCGCTCAAACCAGGCAGAAGACCAGCCAGCGCGAGCAGCATTCGCACGACGAGGAGACGGCTTGGCCGTCGTCGACCGCTAGCCGCGGACGAGCGTCCGAAAGCCGGTCGGCGGCACGGGTTCTCCCGGTCCAGCGCACCCGCTTTGCGCCTCGCCGACACCGCGCCCCCCTAGCAGATCCCCGCGCGACGACCGGCCGCCTCCGCCGAAGCCTGATCCAGGCGCTGGCTCTTGCCGCCCGCCCGCCGCCTCTTCCTGCCGCACTACACTCGACCGACGCCGCCCCGGGTCCTGTCGAAGCACTGCCGCTGGCTCTCGCGCCGGCGCGTCCACCGATTCGTGCGGCGACCACAGCCGCGATGGCGGCACCGGCGCGAATCGGTACAAGCTTCCGCGTGAGCCACGATCCACGGTACGACGACATCCTCGGAGCTCTGGACCCGGCCTTCGCCGAACAGCTTCTGGCGCGCGACGACGTCGATGCCCGCTGGCAAAGCCTCGCCGAGACCCCGGCTCAGGCGCCCGCGCAAGCCGCCGCCGCGCAGCTGTCCGAAAGCGCCGCCCGTCACGTCAAACCAAGAACATTCGGACTCGTTGCCGGCTACCGCGACCTCGGCCATCTGCTGGCCCATATCGATCCGCTATCGCCGCCAGCCGATTGGCATCCGCTGCTTGACCTAGCCCATTTCGACCTCGCCAACGACGACCCCTCGCGACCTTGCGCCGCGGGTGGCTTCGCCGGCGAGCCTCCGAAATCCCTGGGCGAGATGGTCACCGCCCTGCGCCAAACCTATTGCGGCACGCTGGGTGTCGAATTCACCAACATCCGCGATCCCGAACAGCGCCTCTGGCTACAGGAACGGATGGAACCGCGGCGGAACCAGCCGCAGCTCGAGACCGCCGAGCGCATCGAAATCTATCGCAGGCTGGTGCAAGCCGAAACCTTCGAGCAGTATCTGCAGACCAAGTACCCGACGCAGAAACGCTTTGGGCTCGAAGGCGGGGAGACCTTGATCGCGCTCCTGGCGGGCACGGTCGAAGAATGTGCGGTGGCGCAGGTCGAGCAACTGGTCGTCGGCATGGCGCATCGCGGGCGGCTGAACGTGCTGGGACATATCGTCGGCAAACCGCTTGAGATGATCCTCGCGGAGTTCGAAGGCTCGTCGCTGCCCGATTGGGTACTGGGCGACGGCGACGTCAAGTACCATCAAGGTTATTCGCGGGACTTTCACGCCAAATGCGGCCGCACCGTCCATATTTCATTGACGCCGAACCCAAGCCATCTCGAAGCCGTCAACCCGGTGGTCGAGGGCAAGGTCCGCGCCAAGCAGAACCTGCTTGGCGATCGCGAACGCCTGCGCGTACTGCCCCTACTGATCCACGGCGATGCCGCCTTCGTCGGTCAGGGCATCGTGCCCGAGACGTTGCTGCTGACTCATCTGTCGGGTTATTTCACCGGCGGCACGATTCACGTCGTTCATAATAATCAAATCGGCTTCACCACGCCGCCCGAATCGGGGCGACCGACCCGCTATGCGACCGATATGGCGCGAGTGATCGAATCCCCGGTCTTTCACGTCAACGGCGACGATCCCGAGATGGCGCTGCACGCGGCCCGGCTCGCGGTCGGCTTCCGACAACACTTCCGCAAAGATGTGGTCATCGATCTGGTCTGCTTCCGCCGTCACGGCCACAACGAACTCGACGACCCCACCTTCACCCAGCCAACGATGTACCGCCGCATTGCCGGGCACCCAGGCGTGCGCACCCTCTATGAACAGAAGCTGCTCGCCGCCGGCTTGTTGGACGAGAATGCGGCGGCGGTGATCCGCGCCGAGGTCAAGGAAATACTCGATCTCGCGCTCGAATACGCACGCGAGTTCAAGCCGAGGCAGGAAGTCCATTCCTTCGGCGATACCTGGCAGGGGCTCGGCCTCGCCGCCGGGGATCGCTCGGCGGCCACGGCCGTCGCGACCGAGCGCCTGCTCGAGATGGCCGAGCGTATGCTCCAGCCACCCGAGGGTTTCAGCGCGCACCCCAAGGCCCTGAAAGTCTACGAGCAACGCCTCGAGGCCGTGCGTCAGGGTCGTGGCATCGATTTCGGCGGCGCCGAAATGCTCGCCCTCGGCTCCTTGCTGCGCGAGGGCACGGCGGTGCGGCTCTCCGGTCAGGATGTCGGCCGCGGCACCTTCAGCCATCGCCACGCGGTGCTGCACGACCAGGAGACGGGCGAGGTCTGGCTGCCTCTCAACTCGATCACTGCACCCGGCCAGACCCAGGCCCGGATCGAAATCATCGATTCGATGCTCTCCGAAGAAGCCGTGCTTGGCTTCGAGTACGGCTATTCGTCGGCCGCGCCGCGCCAGCTGACCATCTGGGAAGCGCAATTCGGTGATTTCGCCAACGGCGCGCAGAACATCATCGATACCTTCATCGCCGCCGGCGAATCGAAATGGCAGCGCTCGAGCGGACTCGTGCTGCTCTTGCCGCACGGCTACGAAGGCCAGGGACCGGAACATTCCAGTGCCCGACTCGAACGCTATCTGCAGCTTTGCGGCGACGACAATCTACAAATCATCCAACCGAGCTGTGCCGCGCAACTCTTCCACGCGCTGCGACGCCAGATGCACCGCAGCTTCCGCAAGCCGCTGGTGGTGTTCTCGCCCAAAAGCCTGCTGCGCCTCGCCCCGGCGTCCTCCACTCTAGCCGAGTTGACGGACGGCACCTTCCAACCCGTGCTGCCCGACCCGGTCGCGCTTGATGCGGCAAAAGTGCGCACGATCGCTCTCTGCTCGGGACGGTTGTTCTACGATATCGCGCGCGCCCGGCAGGACCGTGCGGCGCTGGAAGTCGCCGTGCTTCGTGTCGAGGAGCTGCACCCCTTTCCCGCCGACGCACTGCGGGCCGCCCTGGCTCTCTACCCCAATGCGGACGACCTCGTATGGGCGCAGGACGAGCCGGAGAATATGGGCGCGTGGAGTTGGATCGCGCCGCGCCTTCGCGGCATGGCCGGCGACCAGCAGCCGCTGCGCTACGCTGGTCGCGAGGCGGCGGCGAGCCCGGCCACCGGCTCGCACGCCACCCATCTGCACGAACTACAAACCCTCTTGGCGGCAATCTTCGAGCGACCACAGATTTCTGTTGAGCGCGCTGCCGCGACATTTCCGGAAAACGAAACGGGCAACACGGGCAAGCCAACCGCGCTGCGCCGGACAAGGAACAGTCGATGATATTCGAGATGCGAATCCCCTCGCTGGGGGAGTCCGTGACGGAGGCCGCGATCGGGCGCTGGTTGAAGAACGACGGCGAGCGGGTGGAAGTCGACGAGCCCCTGCTCGAGCTTGAGAGCGACAAGGCGAATATGGAGCTCGCGGCGGAAGCCAGCGGCGTATTGCGCATCCTGAAACCGGCTGGTGACACGGTGGGTGTTGGCGAGTTGATCGCGCGGATCGAAGCGGGCGCTGGCGCGGCAGTCGCCGGTGCACCTCCGACTCCGCCTGGCCCTGCGGCACCGCTCGCCACGCCAACAATCACGCCGGCCACGCCTCGGGCCGCCGATCAGGTGGTCAATAAACCGCGCGACGCGACCGGCCGGCCGGTCGCCCCTTCGGTGCAGCGGATCGCGGAAGAATCAGGTATTGACGTAGCCACTATACCGGGCACGGGACCGGGCGGGCGGGTGACCAAGGCCGATGCGCTCACGGCGGCCAGCGCCGGGGCGGCCTCGAAGAGCGCGGGACATCCGAGCGCAGCGGTGTCTTCCGGCACTACAACCAGAGACGCAACGGCTGCACCCTCAAACGCATCCCGCGCTGCGCCCACCGCGCCCACCGGGACAACCGCCGTGAACGCGACTTCGGCCAGCCCGGTCGTGCCCGCGGCGGCGTCGCCACTCGTCGGCATTTGCGCCGAGCCGCGCGGCGAGCGTCGGGTCCGCATGAGCCGCATCCGGCAGGTGATTGCCCGGCGACTGGTCGAAGCGCAACACACCGCCGCGATCCTCACGACCTTCAACGAAATCGATATGAGTCCGGTGATGGAGCTGCGTCGCAGACACAAGGAAGCTTTCGAAAAGCAGCATGGCGTCGCACTCGGCTTCATGTCCTTTTTCGTCAAGGCCTGTTGTGCCGCCGCCCGGGCCGTGCCCGAGTTGAACGCCCAGATCCAGGGCGACGAACTGGTCTACCGCGATTTCGTGCATATGGGTGTGGCGGTCGGCACCGAACACGGACTGGTCGTGCCGGTGGTGCGCAACGCCGACCAACTTTCGTTCGCCGGCATCGAAACCGAAATCGCCCGCCTCGCCGCCCTCGCCCGCGACGGGCACCTCATGCCCGACCACCTCAGTGGTGCCACCTTCACGATCTCCAACGGCGGCGTCTACGGTTCACTGCTCTCCACCCCCATTCTGAACCCACCGCAAAGCGGCATCCTTGGCATGCATAAAATCGAGAAAAGACCGATTGTGGTCAACGATGAGATTGTGGTGCGGCCGATGATGTACCTCGCCCTTTCCTACGACCACCGGGTGGTCGACGGCAAAGGAGCCGTCACCTTCCTGGTCCGCGTCAAGGAAGCCCTCGAAGATCCCAGCCGTTTGCTGTTGGGCATTTGAACCCACCTGCTCCCGGAGGATCCATCGTGGCCGATACCCTCTCTTTCGATCTGATTGTGATTGGCGCCGGCCCCGGCGGCTACATCGCCGCCCTGCGCGCAGCCCAGCTTGGGCTCAGCGTCGCCTGCATCGAGAAAGAGGCGTCACCAGGCGGCACGTGCCTCAATGTCGGCTGCATCCCCAGCAAGGCGCTTTTGCATTCGAGCGAGCTTTTCGAAGAAGCCCGTTCCGGGCTCGCCGAGCACGGCATCCGCGCCAACGAAATCAGCCTCGACCTCGGGACAATGCTCAAGCGCAAGGATCGCGTCGTCACCACCCTCACGCGCGGGATTGCCGGACTCTTCCGCAAAGCCGGTACCACGCTGGTGCGCGGCACCGCCCGGCTCGTCGGCGGCACCCGGGTCGCGGTCATGAACCCCGACGGTGAGCAATTGTTCGAAGGCCGCAACGTGATACTCGCGAGCGGCAGCGTGCCGATCGAATTGCCCGGCTTGCCTTTCGACCATCAATCTATCGTTGACTCGACTGATGCGCTTACCTTTCAAAAGGTGCCCGCGAGCTTGATCGTTGTCGGTGCCGGGGCGATCGGCCTCGAACTCGGCAGCGTCTGGCGACGGCTTGGTAGCCAGGTGACGGTGGTCGAGTTGACGCCTGATGTCACTCCCGGAATGGATCGCGAGATGTCGGGCATGCTGCGGAAGGCACTACAGAAACAGGGCCTGCGCTTTCATTTCGACACCCGGGTCGAGTCCGCTGAAATTTTGGGACAGACAGTGCGTTGCGGGCTCGCTCGGGCCGGCGGCGAAAGCACCACCATCGAAGCAGAACGGGTTCTGGTCGCGGTCGGCCGACGCGCTTTCAGCGAGGGCCTCGGTCTCGCCGGCGCGGGGGTGGCCACCGATGAACGCGGCCGCATCACGGTCGACGCGCATTGGCAGACCAGCGTCGACGGCATCTTCGCGATCGGGGATGTGATCGCCGGCCCGATGCTGGCGCATAAGGCCGAAGAGGAGGCGGTGGCCTGCGTCGAAAGGATTGCGGGGATCGCCGGCCACGTCCGCTACGACGCCATACCGGCGGTGGTCTACACATATCCGGAATTCGCCGCCGTTGGCCTGACCGAGGAACAGGCCCTTGAGCGCGGCCTTGAGGTGCGGATCGGACGTTTCCCCTTCGCGGCAAACGCGCGTGCCCGCACCATGGGCGAGATCGAGGGTGCGGTAAAAATGATAGCCGACGCCAACACCGACCGGGTGCTCGGCGTCCACGTGGTTGGGCCGAGGGCGGCGGATCTGATCGCCGAGGCCACATTGGCGATGCACCTCGGCGCGGCGGCCGAAGATATCGCGCGCTCCTGCCACGCCCATCCGACCTTGCCCGAAGCACTCAAGGAAGCCGCGCTCGCGGTGGCCAAGCGCACGCTCAACGCTTAGGTACAAGAGTTCAGCCTGCCTGATGCGCCGTCCGAGGGGAAGGGGGGCTCAAACCCGCCCCCGACCCGCTCCCCGATATTCGTTCAGTTGCCTGAACGACTGGCGGCAGCAGCGCGCCTCTCACGCGCCGCGCCCCGACCACGCTCGCTGCCGAGCGAATCGACCCATGGCGTGTGCGAGAATTCCGCGCGGATCAGACTCATCTCGCGCTCGCTATTCTCGATGACCTCCATGCCGTTGCGATAAATCAAAGCGCCTTCTGGGCCAAAGGTATCGATCAGAATTTATGCCGGTTGGCGGGCGTCAAGCCGCCCGAGGTCGCGCAGTGGCATCACAGGGACATAAGCACGCAGATTGCCGATCACGGTCTAAAACGCCGTGAAACGACGTTCGTCACCAAACATCTCGGGGGCCCTGGCCGACCTTCCGGAGCAGTTCCTCGAGCGCCGGTTGCTGCCCCGGACGAGCCCTGAACAGCGTCACCGACGCGAGCGCCGCACCCTGTTCCTCGTCGGCCCGCAGGCTGAGATCAAGCCGGGCGGGGCTGATCTCGGTGCGGCCCGAGAGCAGGCACTCGCGCACCTGATCGGCCACCCGGGTGCCCTCCTTCTCCCCAAAGAGCCGCCGGATCAGTTCCGGCGCGGTGCAGCGCTGGCCGAGTTCGGCCCAGCTCTCGGCCTCGGACACAAAACGATAGGTGTCCCCGACACCCATCGTCACCTGATATGTGCGCTCCATTCGAGTCCATCTTGTTTCTGCTTTTCTTAATCGGCAATGCGTTGAATCAGGGTCTTGTAGGTCCGGGTTTTCCACGGCCACACCGTCGGAGTCAAAACTGTAATCAAAGACATGATGAATCCTCCCAAAAGCTGTTTTAATTTTCTGACTGGATGCGAATCCCGAAAAGTCGGGCGCCCTCGCGTTCCCGGGCTCCACGAATGGAACCCTGACAAAGCCGCGCGCAGAGCGCGCGGTAGAGCCGCTTCAATCACCGCCGGGGAGGAGCGCGCGCGGAAACACGAGGCGGCGGCATACCGTCTCCATTCGCGTCAATCTCGACGCTGCGCCCGTGGCCGAGTTACGTCAATAGGAGGCCTGCGACGAAGAGCCCGGCTTGCGACGGACCCGGACCGATGCGAGACCCTTGAGCGCCGACCACAGCCTTGGCGCGTCGAAGGGAAGCCCCGCATGACCGCAGCCGCAGAACGTGTCGAACGAGTGATCGGACATCTCGAAGCCGCCCTGCTGGAGCTGCGCAGCGTGACGCCGACGACCGCGCGCGATGCCGCCTGGGCCGAAACCGTGCGGGCGCTACGCCAGGCGCAGAAGGCCACGCGTCTGCTGCGAAGCTACTGCGACGTCCGGCCCGAACGTCTCCCCGGCTGAAGGGCGAACTTCGAATCCGGGGAGCCAGCATTACCGGGGCGAGAACTCACCCGGCCGGACTCGTGCCGACCGCCGGAGCCCTACCCTGACGGGCTGCGCCCCGGACGGGCACCAAGGCCATGGCCGAGGCGCGACACCAAACCACCCGTCACACTCCGGCAAGCGGTCGGTCAGGCGGTCGGCTGACCCCGCAAGCGCGCGATGCGGTCGTCAAGCGAGGGATGGCTCATGAAGAGTCGCCGCAGGCCTGTCGGTTCGCCAGCCGAAATGCCGAACGCCGCGAGAGCCTCGGGCATCGGCTCGGGCTGCGAGGCCTGCTTCAAACGCTCCAGGGCCGCGATCATCTTGCCACTTCCGGCCAAACGCGCGCTGCCGGCGTCGGCCCGGAACTCGCGCTGGCGCGAGAACCACATCACGATCACGCTGGCGATGACGCCGAAGAAGATCTGCGCCACGATCGTCGTCACATAGAAACCGATCCCGACGCCCCCGCGTTCATCGCTGCCGCGCATCGCGCGATCGACGAAATAGCCCACTATGCGCGCCAGAAAGATGACAAAGGTATTGAGCACGCCCTGCAGCAGCGCGAGCGTCACCATATCGCCGTTGGCAATGTGGCTGATCTCGTGTGCCAACACCGCCTCGATCTCGTCGCGGTCCATGCGCTGCAGGAGGCCGGTGCTGACGGCGACCAACGCCTTGTCGCGCCTGGCTCCGGTAGCGAAAGCATTAGGTGACGCAGAGTCCCAGATCGCCACCTCGGGCATGCCGATTCCGGACTGGTTCGCGAGGTGGGTAACCGTCTGCACCAGCCATCGCTCGACCGGAGTGCTTGCGGCTTCGATCACCCGCGCGCCGACCATCCGCTTGGCCATGAACTTCGAGAGCAGGAGCGAGATGAAAGAGCCGCCGAAGCCGAAGACCGCCGAGAAGGCGAGCAGAGCGCCGTAGTTGATGCCGTTTTCGTTCAGCCAGCTCGGAATCCCGAGCAGGCTCGAGACAACCGTCAGCACCAGCATGATGGCGATGTTGGTCAAGAGGAAAAGAAAGACACGTTTCATCGGTCGGGCCTCCATCCCCGGCAGGAACCGTCGGGGTTGGAGAGGATCCTAGCCGGGAGCCGGGGCGGGCGCGAGCCTCGGCCCGGGTTCGGACACCCGGCGTGGAACCGATCTGGCTTCGGCTGCCGGCTCGCGATAGAGCCCAGATATGATCGACGCCTGCCGAAGAACGACCCGGGCCGACAGACCTTGCGCGGTCGCGGTGCTTCTCTGCGGGCTGCTGACTCTCGGGGCCTGCGCAAAACCGGCCGGCCCCGTCCCGGCGAGTGATCCCGCGACCCGACGCGCGCTTGCGGCCGGCGAGATCCTTGGTTTCACCGGGGCCTACGGCGCCCAGGTCTGGCGCGGGCTGCCCTACGCCAAGCCCCCGCTTGGTTCGTTGCGTTGGTCGGCCCCACAGCCAGCGGTCCGCTGGAGCGGAACCCGGGAGGCCCTTTCCTTCGGCGCCGCCTGCCCGCAATTGGCGAGCCGCTTCGGCGACGCGGCCGTTGCCGCCGGGGCGCTGACGGGATCCGAGGATTGCCTGACACTCAATGTTTTCGCTCCGCCTTTTTCGCCCGCCACGGTGCCCGCGGGCGATGCCCGGCTTCCGGTGCTGGTCTGGATCCACGGCGGCGGCAACTCAATCGGCACCTCAGGCACCTACGAGGCGGGCAATCTCGCCCAGCGCGAAAACGTCATCGTCGTCACCATCAATTATCGTCTCGGCCCGCTCGGCTGGTTCCGCCACCCGGCGCTGGCCGAGGGTGCCGATCCGGACTCGACCTCTGGAAATTTTGGCACACTGGATCAGATTGCCGCCCTGCGTTGGGTCGAGCGCAATATCTCGAGCTTCGGAGGCAACCCGGACAAGGTCACCATCTTCGGCGAGTCGGCCGGCGGCATGAACGTCTACGGACTGCTGCTCTCCCCACTGGCGTCGGGCCTTTTCGATCGCGCCATCGTGCAAAGCGGCGGCCTGCCACGAGCGACCATCGCAGAGGCCGAAAACCTCAAAGCCGAGGGCGGTAACCCGGCCTCCTCGAGCGAGACGCTGGCGCGCCTGCTGGTCGAAGCCAAAGATGCAAAATGCATGAGCGAAGCTCGCGGCCGCGCCCGGAGCCAAAGCCCGGAGGCGATCGCCGCCTTCCTGCGTGGCCGTTCGCTGGAGCAGATCTTCGCCGCCTATAAAGATTTTGAATTCGCCGGCATGATCCAGATGCCGATGGTTTTCCGTGACGGCCGGGTGCTCCCGAAGGCCGCGCCACTTGAGGTGTTTGCCGCAGGCACATGGAATCAGGTCCCGACCATTGTGGGCACCAACCGCGACGAGCAGAAGCTTTTCATGGCGTTTGATCCCCGCTTCACCTGGCAGATCCTCTGGGTACTGCCGCGGATCCGCGAGCCGGAGTTTTATGCCTCTGCTGCGCGCCATTGGAGTGCCATCTGGAAGGCCACCGGCGCCGACGAACCGGCAGCGGCCATGCGTCTGGGTGGCGGCGAGGTTTGGCAATATCGTTTTGATTGGGACGCCGAACCCACCCTGCTCGGCACCGATTTCAGCGTGCTGATCGGTGTGGCGCACGCCATCGAGATCCCGTTTGTCTTCGGCCATTTCCAGCTCAGCCCGCAGCTTGACCGGCTCTTCACCGCCGCCAGTGCCCCCGGCCGCGACGCACTCTCTCAAGCCATGATGTCCTACTGGGCTGCAATGGCATTTGATGGCACTCCGGGGACGGGTCGCGCCGGCGACCTTCCCGCCTGGCCGGCCGGCCCCGATTTCATGGTGCTGGACGCTTCCGAGGCTACCGGGCTTCGGCTCTCCGACGCGTTGCTCCGCGAGGAAGATGTGTTCCGCGGGATCGGCGAAGATCCGCTGCTGCGCGGCGATGCCGAGCGACTCTGCCTGGTCTTGAACGGTGCGCTGCGCCGGGCCGTGCGTCTGGATGCAGCCGAGGCGAACCGATTTGCGAGAGCAAGCTGCCCGCCGCCGAAAGCCGAATGAATCAGGCCCTTTCCATCGGCCTGGGCCACGCTACCGATCTCGGGTGGCGGCCGCGCGCGAGCCGGCGCTCAGCCGAAAGCCTGCTCGATAGCGTCGCGAAAGGGGGCGCAGGCACGCCGTGCCGAGACGAAATCCCGCGCCTGCTCGTAGCTCCAGTCCCGGCTTTTCATCAGATATGCAATCACAAGAGTGGGGGCACGGTTGTAGCCGGCGTTGCAATGCACCAGCACGCAGGCGCCGCGTTCGACCTCGGCCCCGAGATGCTCGACGGCCCGCGGTAGCACGCTGGCAAGTGAGGTTAGCTCGAAGTCGATCGCAGGAAATCGGCGGAACACGATTCCGCCCGCGGCCCAGGCCTCTTCCACTTCCACGCGACGCAGACCCTTGGCAGCGAGATCGGTATCGTCCTGCAGCGAAAGCACGCTGGCCACACCGTGCTCGTCGCGCAACCACACCACGTCGTCGGGCGTCGGATAGGCCGAAATAAGTAGCTGTCGCTCGACCACGACCGAGACCTCGGGATGTCCGGCCGGGCGCAGAAAGGGGTGGGCGAGTTTGGACCAGGATCGCGTCATGGGACTGATCTTGGCGCTTCATGAGGCCGCTTGCACGCCGGTCCTCGACAGGTGAAAAGGTTGCCATGGCCGACGAGACGACATCTGGCGGCGCGCCGCGCTCGCCTTGGCTCGGCGTCGTAGCGGTGGTTTTGGTGACTGCGTTACCCGTGTGGTTTGGGGCCGAGTGGCTGCTCGTGCGCCCGCTTGAGAAAGCTGTCGATTCGCGACTCGAAGAGGCGCTCGATGGCGAAGACTTGCGCCGCGGCGAACGTCTTGCGGCCGCCCGTGCCCTGCTCGCGCCCTTCGCCACCCCGCCCTCCGACGCCCCCTGGGCCCGCATCCCCTCTGCCGCCGATGCCGCGCCAGCGCGGATCACTCAGGCCTATGAGGCTTTGCTCGGTCAGCACCGAGCGCTCGGCGACGCCGTAGCCTCGGGTCAAGTCGCTTTCGTTCGCCTGCTCGACGACCAGGGGCGGCTCGTACCGCTGGCCTCGGCAGGAGCGGCCTCAGCTCTTCAGCCCTCGCTGCGCTCGGTGGACGACCGCCTTGAGGAAATGCTCTGGGAGAGGGCCGCCCGCCCTTTTGCCGGGGGCAGCCCTCTCCTGCTCGGCACCCAGGCCGGCGCCTGGCAGATCATCGAACAAAACTTTATCGGCGATGCCGGCGGCGACGCCATTCTGGTCGCGGTACCGCTGCTCTCGTCGGCAATCCCGATAACCAGGGAGGATGCGGCCAAACCTGAAAACGTTGCCGTCCGCACCGAGTTGCTGGCCAAATCGGCGGCAATCCCAAAGACCGCATCGACCAGGCTGCGGGCCTGGGTGGACGACCGCCTGACGGCACCTGCCGGGACTGCGGCAGTGGACAGCGCTTCTGCTGGTCCGCCGCTGACGCCCGAACTAGAGGAAACGATCGCGGGTACATTGCGCGGCCAGCGCCTCGCAGGCAAGAGCACGTTTGACGAGGCAAGTGGGCGCTGGCGGGTGCTTTCTCGACCACTCGGTGCAGCCGAGGTCTTCGAGCTGGCCCTCGTGCCGCTCACAGCAGTCGACGCCGAGCGTCGCCGGATCAGGCTGGTATTCGGACTCGGTGCGAGCTTCGCGCTGGTCCTCGGCCTCCTGGCCACCCGGCTGCTCTTGCGCCCCCGGGAGTGAGCAAGGGGGCGCCGTCTAGCGCGTCGACAAACCGCAGCCGCCAAAGGGCTGCGTCACCTGTTGTTGATCCGGCACCTGGCCGGTCTCATCGCCACGGTCGATCGCCCGCATGGCTTCGGAGGCGTCACCTGTTGTTGATCCGGCACCTGGCCGGTCTGTCGAGCGGATCGACAGGTCTCAACCGCCAGGAGATTCGTCGGGCGAGGCCTCGCGCGGCACGAAGAAGAAAGACCCCTTGCGGACATTGACAAAAGCGAGTTCGGGCAGACTCCAAAGAGCTCCCCGCAATCCGGCCGAAAGCAGCCGACCCTGGTCGAAGCCGGCCAGCGGCAACCCGACCACGGTCGCACCGATACCGTAGAGAAGATTGATGCTACCCAGCAAAGGCCGCAACGGCAGGGCGTCGTCTGTAAAGAATAAAAACGCTGAATCCTCAAGGTTGGGGTGATAGACGGTGGAGGTCAGGACGTTGGCCTCGCGCAAAAGAGCCCAGACGCCCTCGCGTTGCCTCATTTCTGCAACCAGCCTTCGCCGATGCGAGGGCAAGACGACCCGTCGTGCAATACGATAATTCGCGCGCGCGGCTTCGGCAGCAAGGAAGGGGATGAACTGGAGACCCCGTCCGGGCTGAACGTGCCCGCCGAGGGCTGCCGCTTCGGCGCTCTCCGCGTTCCCTCGCCGGTCGTCGCGCGCCGTCGTGCGAACGTGTCCACGGCGGCCCGCCGCCTTACCTCCGCGCCGGACGTCGCGCGCCGTCGTGCGAACGTGTCCACGGCGGTCCGCCGCCTTACCTCCGCGCCGGACGACCACCGCACTCTCGAGCTGCGCGAAGAGTTCCGATGCACAATTCCGTGTCAGCAGGTTGTAGCGGTAGTCGCTCGCCAGCCGTGCCCGCTGCGCCTCCTCGCGCTCTCGGAGTTCTGCGAGGTGGCGCTTCAGAACGTCGCGAGGCGGCGCGTCGATAAACTCGATCTTTTGTCGAGCCCGGCGCTCTGGCAGGAGCGATCCTCCGGCGAGACGCAGGCCTGCGCCCGAAGATCGACCCGATTCGACTTCAGAAAGCTGGTTCGCGACATTCTCGAGCACTACGAAATCAGCCTCGCGACGCAGCGGCCGCTTCAGCAGTTGGCGCCGCAGATTGACAAGCTGCCTATCAAGCTCAACTCTGAGGCCTTCGAGATCAATGTGACGTGACTCGATCTCGACGAGTTCCATGCGCTCGGCATCTTCGGGAAGGGTATCAAGTACGACGAGCCTGCCGCCCTGCAAGGTCTCCCGCAGGGCGAGCAACCGCGCCATGCCAACCAGCAGGGCAAACCCCATATCATCGCGTGACGACGCCACCAGCTGCAGCAGGTCTTCTTCCAACTGCCCGGCGAAGCCCGCGAGGAGCCGGCGCATCGGCGGATCGATCGCGAAGGTACCCGAGGCCAGCGATACCGTCGCCTCGGGGTTGAGCGCCGCGCCGTTCTGCAGGAGTTGCAACGCCGTCAGTCGCGTCGCGGTCTCGGTGGCGCGTCGAGCCAGGCCATATCCCCATTCCGGATGTCGGCCCGGCGGTGCCAATGCGGGCCGGGCCTCTGCGGCAGACTCTCCAAGATCGAGCTGGGTAGCGCGTGCCGCCTCGATCCGTGCCGCCAGAAACCCGACGCCGAAACGCTGCAGGACCCGGGCGCGAAAACTGTCGAGATCATCCAAGGGGAATACAGAGGGCGAAGTCCCGTCCTCGACAAATCGGAAATATCCAGCGCCACGCACATCCACCACCGGCTGGCCCTTTTGCCAGGCCTCGGCGAAGGCCAGGTCGCGGTGCAACCACTCAAGGATTTGAAACTCCTGGTTTTCAGCGAGGAAACGCTGATTGAAAGAAACACGAATCCGCTCGAGAACCTGTGGCGTGACCGCGATCCGGCTGACCTCCCGGTTGCGATTCTCCAGTACCCCGTAAAGATGGCCGAAACTCGCCGAATTATCGCGCTCGAGTCTGAGCCAACCGCCGTCGCGGTAGCCGAAATGGTACGTCCAATCGCCCAGCGACAAGGCCACATGCCCGCCCGCCGAGCTGCCCTCGTTGGCATCGACGTAGACGAAGTCGATGAAGCACTCGCCGGCAGCGGCAAGCGCCTGCGTAGGCGTCGCCGCGAGCAGCAGAAGGAGGCTGATCGCGGCAGCAAGCAGCCGTCTCCTCCGTAGTCGATGTCTGGATTCAGGAACGAGGGTCGTCGTAGCCTCGACGAATCAACTGGCTGACGGGTGCATGACCAGCCTCGGCCTGGGCCAGCGCAGCCGACCAATCCTCGACAACGGCCGTCCCGGCATCGGCCTGCGCGAGGCCCTCACCGATCCCGACCCAGGTGGTCGCATCCGCCTCCCAGTTCGTGATTCCGTGCCGTTCGGCCACAGCGGCCAATCCCGGCGCGATTTCATTGGGGGTCCGGCCCGACTCGGCCGCCGCAGCGGCGTAATCGCGCACATCCTCACGATACGCTTGTGCGGATTTGCTGGAGTCCCCGCCCGAGCTTGAAGTCGAGCTGTTCGAGGATGATTTCGAACTATCGCTACTGCTGCCGGAACTCGCCGAGAACGAGCAACTCGCAATCCCGACCGTCACTCCGACAAGCATTATAAAACGAAAATACATCTGCATCGATCGAGCCCTCCGGCACACGACCACAAACCGGAGCCGCCGCCTGCAAAAGAATGATCCCTAACGGGAAGCCCGCAACCAGACGTGGCTGGCCACGGCAAGCACGTCACCAGCCCGCACCACCTCGAAATGGAAACGGTCCTCCGTCCCGCCGGACGGGGCCTCGACCTCGCTGCGGTAGGTGAAGACCGAACCTTCGACCACCACCCGATCGAACAGGATCCCGTTGCGGTAGACGTTAAGAGTCGTCGCCCCCGCGTCTATGACCTCGACCGAAAGCGTCGAGCGATCGGCATGGACCGTGTCTCCAAGGCGCTCTCCGCTTAAATCGGCCACGAGCATCGGGCCACCGGGACCTTGAAACTGCACCACGCTGCGCCCCTCGCGCAGCCCCGCCAAAAGGCCGGCAACGCTGAGTTCCCGGGCGTAGACAAGAGTGGTCGGCGTGCCGATCGCGGTCGAAATCGGGCTCGTGCTGGTACCCGCATTATGGTCGTCGCTGCCACCGATGGCGGCGGCATGGGAGCCCGCTGCCGCCAGTTCCTGCCAGAAATCAAATCCATTAAAGACGGCGTTTCGGATCTCGACGGCGTCAATGGTCTGCGGATCGACCTCGTGCTGCCAGCCACAACCGATACAGAGGCTGCCGAGGTTCATCTGCGGATGGTTGATCGAGAACAGGCCACCTTGCCTGTGTACCGACTCGATCGCCTCCTCGATCTTCGCGCCA
This sequence comes from Deltaproteobacteria bacterium, assembly GCA_009885395.1. Classification (GTDB taxonomy): domain Bacteria; phylum Desulfobacterota; class Binatia; order UBA12015; family UBA12015; genus SXLG01. Next base: position 18,797 of record VFKT01000348.1, read on the forward strand.
CGGGTTCCGGTGCGGTGTTCGACAAACCCGTTGACACCGATCGCATTGGCATGACCGGCATAGGTGGTGACCTCGATGCCCGGAATCAATAGGATACCCGGATGCCGGGCCTGCAGATCGGCATAAAAGGAAAGGTGACTCGTCGTATTATGCTCCGAGACCATCAAAAAATCCAGCCCACGACGCTCGGCCAGCGCTACGACCTCTTCGAGCGAACGAGAGCCGTCGCTCTCGAGCGAATGCATATGGAAATCACCTGCATACCAGCGCGCTCCGGTTTCCAGTGCCGGCGAACTGAGATACGGCCGCCGCATTGGTTGCGGCGTCAGGGTCGGGGTCGCCCGCAAAACGACCTCGACGGCATAGCGTGCCGGGTGTTCTTCGATCAGCGCCTTGCCAACGACGACCTCCCAGATTCCCGCCGGAATTTCGCCCGGCAGGTAGCTGTAGGACGCCGCCTCGCGCCCGAGAATTGCCGGATCTCCCTTGCCCCCACCCCAGCCACGAAAGCCGTTGGGGTCATCAAGGCCCCAATCCAGAATATTCCTGGCCGAGAGATCATCATGGCGGATCTCGATCTCGGCGACCCCAGGCGGGACCTCGAAGGGCAGAAAGAAATGTCTCTCTTCACCATCCGGCACCTCGCCCTCAAAGCGAAGTACGACCTCGCCCTTGAAGGGCGGCGCGTCGGGAGACGCCACATCCGAACACGCGGTGCTCAGCAGGGCGGAGACGACAAAGGCGATGTGGCAGAACTGCATTCCTGCAGTTCCCCCTGCCAGGCGCTGGATGGGACCAACGCTGACTCGACTATTGCGGCGGCGGAACTGCATCCCTGCAGTTCTCCCTGCCCGTACGAGAAAGGTCAACCTCGCAAGACGGCCGGACTTCGGGCCTTTCGCCGACGCCATCTCATAGAATCGTTCCATTCCGGCGCCGAATCCGAAGGTATCGATTCGGGCCCGAGAGCCCCTGATCGAAACGCGAAGGTTCATAAGTCGTTTCGAGACCGGCGTCCTGGTGCAGGGAGGCCATCAAGGGTTCGACGTAGGGATGCAGCTGCGCGTCGGCGGTGACGGTCGTTGTCGGGTAGAGCCGCACCTCTCCGCGCGTGACCCGCAACAGTTCCGCGATCGCCGCGCGATGCCAGGCAAGGTCGAAGGGCGAATTCGGGAGCAGGCCTCCGCTGGCGGGATCGCTGTAGGTGAAGATGAGATGGGCACTCAGAACGAGATCGAACGAAGCATCAGCAAAGGGCAGCGCGGGCAGCGCCCCGGCCCGATAGCGCGCTGCGCCGCCCTCGCCCGTGAAATCGGCGTGGAAGCGGTCGAGTGCCTCGATCTTGCTCGCCTCATATTCGTCAAAGTCCAAAGTAGGAAAGGTATCGCTGCGGCGCATCGCCACCATGCAGTCCTCGATGTCCTTGCGCCCGCGCGCGAGGATTTCATCCGCCTGCAATTCGTAGACAGGATCGCAGCCGACAGCCCGCACCCCGGCTGCGGTCGCGTCCGCGACAAAGGCATCCGGACCGGCTGGACAATCAAGCACATCACGGCCCCGTAGGGCCGGCAGATCGAGGTCGAACATCTCCAGATAATCGGACCCGGTTCTGCCGAAAAACACGACCCGATCAAGTTCAAATCTTTTTGACAACACTATCTCCCGGTACTGCCCGGGCCACTCCCCGGGAAAAGGCGGGTAAGCGGCCCGTGCCTCTCGGCTACCCCTCCATAGGATGGGCACCAGAGCCGCCTTGCGCAACGCCGAGCCCCTCGCGGCGATGGGCCGGGACGAATGCCTTGCCGATCCGGCCGCAGAGGCGATAAGGAGCCTACGAAGCGCCGGAAGGGCAGATTCCAGGCGATCGAGAGCCTCGGCAAGCGTGACGCGGCCACCGGAAATGCTATTCCGAGAGGCCGTGCTTCATCTGAAGACACTCGAACGGATGCACCTGACGGCACGCCCCCGGGCTCAGGAGTTCCTCGGCTGGGTGCTGCTCTACCCCAACTACCGCCTGCCGCCGCAGGTGAAGATCGAGTTCGAAAATCTCGAACGTCTGCCCGCCGAGCCGGTGATCTACGCCATGAACCACACCGATAGGTACAATTACTGGCCCTTCCAGTTCCGCCTCTGGCGTGAGCTCCAACGCTTCACGGCGACCTGGGTCAAGGGGAAATATTACGAGAACAACCTGGTCGGGAAGTTCATGGAGGCGACCAACAACATTCCCACGGTTTCGCGCGGCTATCTCCTGAGCAAGGATTTCCAGCTCGCGGTTGGTCGGGTACCCAGCAAAATTGAATACGAGACGCTGCGACACTGGGTCGACGCGGCAGCTCTCGATCGCCGGGTGGCCCAACCTGAAATCGAGCTGCCCCGGGCTCTGCTGGAAACACCACGCAATACGCTCGGCGTCGACTTCCGGCCGGCCGACGAAAGCTGGGCAGCCTACATCAATCGCCTCTTCGAACGAATGATGCAACGCTTCGTCCAACTCAATGAGGAAGGTTTCGCCAGGAACCTGGACCTGCTGATCTTCCCTCAGGGGACACGCTCAAAAAGGCTCTTGCCCGGTCATATCGGGCTGGCCCAGATGGCGCTACGCTACCGCAAAACGATTCTGCCGATCGGCTGCAGCGGCAGCGACCAGTGCTACCCCGGCAGCAGTCCGGTCGCGAAGGGGGGGCGCATTGTTTACCGCTTCGGCGAACCGATCCATTGGCGAGACATACCCCAATTCCACATCGATGAGGATTTCGAGCCCTTCTCGCCGAGGGCCGAAGCGCTCTACCGGGACAAATTCCAGGGTCTGGTCGATTTGGTGATGGACAAAATCAACGAGTTGGTCGATCCGGAGTACCGCTACTCCCCCGAGGCCGGAGACGAAGCCGAAAAGGGCGCCGAGCGCTTCCTCTAAGGCAGGGCCATGACAACAAGGAAATCGAATCCGAACCTGCTTCTCCAGCATATCGGCACGGCCGCACCCGAAGGCCTTTACGGCCTTGCCGATTCCTTGCGAAAATTGATGACGACGATGTCACGCATCGATCGTCCAAGCGACGAGCTTGAACGGGCCCGCGCCGAAATTGAGATCATTCGTGAGCGCCTTGAGTCGGTGGCGTGCAAGGGTGACAAGCCCAAACTCGGCCCGGCCGACGGGCGCAACCCCGAACGCCACCGCCCCTATTACGCCGGCAACCTCGAAACCTGGCACTACAACCCGATCAACCCGCCGACCGAAGTGGAGATCATCGAGGGCCGCGTCCGCGGCCAGGTGCAGTTCGATCTGCCCTGGGAGGGCCCTCCCGGCTGCGTGCACGGCGGTGTGGTGGCGA
>VFKT01000339.1 GCA_009885395.1 Deltaproteobacteria bacterium
ATTCCAATGCTGCAGCACGGCCAGCATGACGCGGTAGAACACCCCCTGGCCGACGACGCTCAATGCGGCGTGCTCGAGCGCGCGACCGCGGAGACCCGGCGCGATGCGTCGCAGCAGGCTGCGGGTGGCGCTGAGTTGCGGCGTGAAGAGTTCATCGATGAGCCAGGGCAGCATTTCGCTCGGATCGCTCAATTCGCGCAGCAGCATCGCCCCCTCGGGTGCGGGCGGTGGGCCAAGCAGGAACGAAACCATGGCCGAAATTCGTCGACCCAGGATTTCCGACGCTTCGGCGGCGCTCAAGCGCGCGACCGTGCGTGCATCGAGCGCCGCGCCGGCCTGCGAAAGCCGCTCCTGCGTCTCCTCGAGGTGTCGGCGCAAGACCGTCAGATAGAGCTGTTGCTTCGATTTAAAATGATAGTTGGCGGAGGCCAGGTTGGTCCCGGCCCGGGCGGCAACCTCGCGCAGCGTCGTGGCGCGGAAGCCGCGCTCGGCGAAGAGTTCCGTCGCAGCAGCCAGCAGGCGTTCCGCCGTCTCGCCGGCCCTCTTCGCGGTGCTCATGAACAAATGTTTTAAACGTATATTCGAGTTGTGGCAAGGGCACCGGTCGAGCGCTCCGAAACCGCAACACCCCGCACCCGACCCGGGTGCTTTCGCGAAGGCCCGCAAGACCATCGCCCGCACCACGCGATGGCCCTCGATAGAACCCGCCACGCGAACAATTTGCGGTGGCCTCGCCCCTCGCCCGCACGGCGAGGTGGCCAGGGTCTTGCACCGTACTTTCTTGAGCACCACCTGAGACATCGCTAGGGGCTCGGGATGGCCGCCAAAATCGCAAAGCAGTTCAAAGAAATTCTCGGACGCCGCATGGCCTGGGTTGAGGTCGGCGAAGGCGCGCCGATCGTGCTGCTGCATGGCAACCCGACCTCTTCGTATCTCTGGCGAGATGTCATACCAGAATTAGCGACGCTTGGACGCTGCATCGCACCAGACCTGATCGGCATGGGCGACTCGGAAAAACTCGAGCCGAGCGGACCGGAGCGCTACACTTTTGTCGAGCATCGGAAACACCTCGATGCCTTGCTGGAAACGCTCCACGTCGACAACAACGTCGCGCTGGTGATCCACGATTGGGGCTCGGCACTCGGTTTCGACTGGGCGCGTCGGCACCCGGAAAAAGTCCGCGGCATTGCCTACATGGAGGCGATCGTGCGCCCGGTCACCTGGGCCGAATGGCCCGACAGCGCCCGCAACATCTTCCAGGCGTTTCGTTCACCCGCAGGCGAGGAACTCATCCTGCAAAAAAACGTTTTCGTCGAACGCGTGCTGCCGGCCTCGATCCTGCGCAAACTGAACGACGAAGAAATGGAAGAGTACCGGCGGCCCTTCGCAGAAGCGGGCGAGGGACGCCGGCCCACCCTCAGCTGGCCGCGGCAAATCCCGGTCGATGGCGAGCCTGAAGATGTGGTCAAAATCGCGCAGGCCTACGCCGATTGGCTGAAGACCTCGCCGATCCCGAAGCTTTTCATCAATGCCGACCCAGGCTCGATCCTGATCGGTGCCCAGCGCGAGTTCTGCCGCTCGTGGCCGAACCAAAGCGAGGTGACAGTGCCGGGCCTGCATTTCATTCAGGAGGATTCGGGTGCTGAAATCGGGCGCGTGATCGCCAACTGGCTGCGAAAAGACGTCGTCGGCTAAAACTCCGCGCGCGTCTCCTCGACGATCCGTTCGACGTAGGCACGATACTCGTCGCGGGCCGCCGCGGTGGTCGCCTCGAATCGCAACACCAGCACCGGCTGGGTGTTGGATGCGCGCACGAGGCCCCAGCCGTGTTCAAATTTCGCCCGCACGCCATCAATATCAATAATTTCATGGTCGCGCCGGAGCCGCTCGGTGACCCGGCGGGTGACCTCGAACTTGATTTCGTCGGGGCAATCGACCCGCAACTCGGGCGTAGTGAAGGACTCGGGCAGACCGGCCAGCAGATCGAGGAGGCCGCCCTCTGAGCGGGCCACAATCTCAACCAGGCGTGCCGCGGCGTAGATCGCATCGTCATGACCAAAAAATCTGTCCTCGAAGAACATATGCCCGCTCATCTCGCCGCCGACGACGGCACCCAATTCCTTCATTCTAGCCTTGATGAGCGAATGCCCGGCCTTCCACATCACGGCCTGGCCACCGAGGCGCTCCACCTCGTCGAAAAGCCGCTGCGAGCATTTCACCTCGCTGATCACGACGGAGCCGGGACGGCGGGCGAGAATTTCGCGGGCGAAGATGACCAGCAACTCATCACCCCAGAGGATGCGCCCACCAGGGGCGACCGCACCGACGCGATCAGCATCACCGTCAAATGCAACACCGAGATCGGCGCCCTCGGCCGCCACGGCCTTGATCAGATCCTCGAGATTCTCGGAAACCGTCGGATCGGGATGGTGATTGGGGAAAGTGCCGTCGGGCTCGCAATAGAGTTCAACCACCTCGCAACCCATCGCTCGCAGCACGATCGGACCGAGCAGGCCGCCCGCGCCATTGCCAGCGTCGCAAACAACTTTGAGTTTCCGCGGCATGGTTCCGAATTGGTCCCGGCAGAAAGCCAGGTAGGGCGTCGCAACATCGCGTTCGCCGAGCGTCCCTGCCCCTTTGGTGAAATCGGCGTGCTCGATCTCGCCGCGCAACGAAGCGATGTCTTCGCCGTGCAGCGCCAGCGTGCCGACACAAAGCTTGAAGCCGTTGAATTCGGACGGATTATGGCTTGCCGTCACCTCGATGCCGCCATCGACCGGCAACTCGTGCAGCGCGTAATAGAGCAGTGGCGTCGGGCAGGGCCCGATGTCGAGGACATCGACGCCAACCTCCCGAAGCCCGCCGATCAACTCGGCGGTATAGCCCGGAGAGGTCGGTCGGTAGTCGCGGCCGACCGCCAGCGTGGGTCGGCCGCCCTTGGCGTGGGCGCGGACGAGCCGACTGCCAAAGGCCCGGCCCAGTGCACGGGCAAAGCCGGCGTCGAAATCCTCCTCGGCCAGGCCACGGATATCGTATTCGCGAAAGATCGTCGGGTTCATCTTCATTATGAAACTCCTGTCGCCATCGGTTGGCGGAAAGTCGAGCTAACCCCGGCGGGGTCGATGGCCGCCAGGTCTGGCGGCTGCGGTGGCCAGCGTCGCCGCCAGTTCCAGAGCCTGCACCATGCTGCGGGGATCTGCCGTCCCACGGCCGGCCAGATCGAAGGCCGTGCCGTGGTCGGGCGAGGTGCGGATGAAGGGCAGCCCAAGCGTGATATTGACGGCACGATGGACGTCGCGCTGCTTGATCGGGATCAGCCCCTGGTCGTGGTACATCGCGACGATACCGTCGCACGTCGGACCCATCGCGGAGAAGAGCGCATCCGCCGGGAAAGGCCCATCGGCACGAATGCCAGCCGCGCGGGCACGGCGGATCGCCGGTGCGATCAGACGGGCCTCTTCGTCGCCATAGACTCCGCCATCGCTGGCGTGCGGGTTGAGCGCCGCCACGGCGATGCGCGGCTGACGAATGCGCCACCAGGCCGAAAGATGATCTGCCGTGGCGGCGATGGTGTCGAAGATCCCCTTCTGCCTCAGCGCGCCGGGCACATCGCGCAGCGCCAGGTGTGAAGTCGCGAGGACAACCCGCAAATCGTCGACCGCCATCATCAGCCGCACCCGCGGCGCCCGAGCTAGTCCAGCTAAAATCTCCGTATGACCGGTGCGGGCGAGTCCGGCTCGCGCCAACCATTCCTTGGCGAGTGGAGCCGTGCAGATCGCATCGACTTCGCCCGCCAATGCGAGCCTGGCCGCCGTACACACCGCGGCGAAGGCCGATCCGGCCGCCGCCAGATTGGGCCGACCGGGCCGCCGTTGACTGGCGCTCAGCGGCGCTGAACCCTCCGGCCTGAGCATCGCAACCAGACGCGAGCCTTGATGCGTCGTCACCCGGCGCGCATCAGCTACCGAATCCACTTCGACCAGACGCAGCGCGAGACCTAGTCGCTCGCAGGTTTCAAGCGCAAGCACAGGGTCGCCGAGTAGCAGCGCCGCGTTGCCTGGCGCAGCTCCTGCCGCGAGCGCCCGAAGCGCGACCTCGGGACCAATTCCGGTTGGATCGCCAAGAGTGACGGCGATCAGAGCAACGCCGCGGCGACGTCCAGGCCGGGTGGTGCCGCCCCCCGGGTCCAGCGCCATCAGACCTGAGCCGGCGGGGGCGAGGGTCGGATGTCGATCGCGTGGCCTTCGCGCAATTCTTTCTCGGCCCAGCTCTCAAATCGGCTCTGGACCTCGAGCGCATAAAGCCTGTCGCGGATCTGGTCGCGAACCTCGGCCAGCGGCGTATAAGACGCCGCCTCGACATCGCGCACGACCAGGATATGAAGCCCCGCGGGACTCTGCACGGGTGGCGCGACCTGACCCTTGTGCAGCGCGAACGCCACCTGCTCAAGCTCGGGCAGCATCTGGCCCGGCCGGATCCAGCCGAGATCGACCGCTTCGACCGGAATGCCACGTGCCGCGAGGTCAGTCGCAACGACGCTCGGCTTGTCGCCCTTCTGCAGGCGCATGAAACCCTCTTTCGCGCCCTCGACCATCGCCTCAAGCTCGGCCTGGCTCATTTCCTTGGTGGGCATGAACCAGAGCTGGTCGAGTTCGACCGCCGAGGGTTTCGCAAATTGTGTTTTGTTCTCGTCGTACCAACCCTGGATCTGCTCGTCCGAGATCGAGACCTTCTCCCGGATCTGCTTGGAGATCACCTGTTGCTTGAGCATCTCTTTGGCGATCTGCTCGTTGTAGGCCTCCATGCTGAGGCCCTGTGCCGCAAGAGCCTCGGCGAGCCGCTGGTCGTCGAGGTTATTTTGCTTCTTGATCTGGTCGATGTAGGCGTCTATTTCTTGCTTCGACACACCGATGCCAAGCGCCCGGCTTTCCTTGCGGATGAGGGTGTCGTCGATCAAGGCCCGCAGAACCTTCTCGCGCTCCTCGGTGGTGAGGCCGCCCAGCGTCGCACCCCCGGCATTCTGTCGCAGATAGATCTCAAGCTGATAGAGGGTGATCGGCTCGCCATCGACCGTCGCAACAATGCGATTGACGATTACCGCCCGTGCCGGCGTTGCCGCGGCGAACAGGAGAAAGCCGAGAAAAATCCCGCTGACCCGGCGCGTAGCCGGACGCCGGGGGCCAGGACATGCAAATTGACGAGCGCCCATGACGCGCCGTGGTAGCGCATCCGGCCTCGCCTGTCGCGTCAGCCAGGACCCGCAGCAGCGCGAGCACCGGCTGAAGAACGGCCGCTCACACCACGGACCTCGCAGCACCGCGAGCACCGGCTGAAAAACGGCCGCTCACACCACGGGGCCCACCTTTGGGCGGCACCGGCGGCCCGCGCTCTGCCGTGCCGTCCACCCGCCTGCTAGCGGCACAGCGTATGGCCTTCACGCGACCGATCCGTGGCGTGATCTTCGATATGGATGGTGTGTTGCTCGATACCGAGCGCTTCTACACCGAGGTCACGCAGGAGATCGTCGGCCGCTTCGGCAAGATCTTTGATTGGTCGATCAAAGCCGAGATGGTCGGGCGCCCGGCGATCGAATCGTCCCGCCACCTGGTGCGCGTGCTGGACCTGCCGATCACGGCCGAGGCGTACCTGGCCGAGCGCGAGGAGCGGCTCCTCGAATTGCTGGTCGGGGCCGAACCCATGCCGGGCGCGGTCGAGCTTGTCCATGCGCTGCACGAGCGACAAATCCCGATCGCGGTCGCCACCAGTTCCTCGCGCCATCTTTTTGAACTGAAAACCCGCCGGCACTCGGCCTGGTTCAACCGTTTTGACGCGATCGTGGTCGGCGACGACCCCCGCGTCCTGCAGGGTAAACCCGCACCTGACATTTTTCTGGTCGCGGCCGGCGAAATCGGAGTCCCGGCCCCGGCCTGCCTGGTGGTCGAAGATGCCCCGTCCGGAATCGCGGCGGCGCGCGCGGCCGGCATGCAGGTGCTTGGTGTCCCCGACCCCGGCATGGATCCCGCCCGCCTCGCCGAC
>VFKT01000110.1 GCA_009885395.1 Deltaproteobacteria bacterium
CGCGGCGTCGGCAAGACCACTACCGCCCGGATCCTGGCACGCGCCCTCAACTGCGAGCATGGCCCAACGCCTTTGCCCTGCGGAACCTGTCGGCCCTGCCTCGAGATCAGCGAAGGTCGCTCGCTCGACGTGCTCGAGGTGGATGCGGCCTCGCAGACCGGCATCGATGCGGCGCGCGAACTGCTCGAAACAGTCAAGTATCAACCAGCCTCGAACCGCTTCAGAATCTATATTATCGACGAGGCGCACGGCCTTTCCAGGCAGGCCGTCGATGCCTTTCTGAAGACTCTCGAAGAGCCCCCACCGCACGCCAAATTCATTCTCGCGACGACGGCGGCGCAAAAACTGAGCGCGACCATTCTTTCGCGCTGCCAGCGCTACGACTTCCGGGCCGTTCCGACGGCCACCATCGCGACTGCGCTGGCCGCTATGGTCGCCGGTGAGAAGCGCGAGGCCGAACCCGATGCCCTGGCGACCCTGGCGCGCGAGGCCGGTGGCAGCCTGCGCGATGCGACCTCGCTGCTTGAACAGGCTCTGGCGTGGGCGGAGGGACCCCTGCGCGCGGCCGACGTGCGCATGGCGCTGGGCCTCCCCGATGCCGAGGCCGCCAGCGCCATGCTCGAACGCGCCCGGACGCGCGACGCCGCCGGAGCCTTGAGCCTGCTTGATACTGCCGTCCGGGGCGGTGCCGATTTGCCTCGGCTGACGACGGAACTCGCGACGCAGGCGCGACATGTTGCGTTGCTCGCGGTCGGTGGAAAAGCTCTGCTTGAAGATCTGGGGGAGGCCGAGCTGGCCCGTCTTGCCGGCCTTGCCGCCGACCTCAGTCCCGAGACCGCGCGGCGCTGGTTCCGCATCCTGCTCTCCGCCAGCGATGAAATCGGCCGCAGCGGCAGCCCGCAGATGGTCCTCGAACTGGCCCTGGTCGATCTCGTGACCTTGCCAGAATTGCGGCCGCTCGATGAGATCCTCGAGCGTCTCGAAAGCATCGCAGCAGGGCGACCGCCGCGTGGACCGGGCGGAGATGGCCCAGCCGCGCCCCCGCGTCCCGCGAGCGGCGGAGCAGCGGGTGCCGGCACGCGCGCCGCGGCGCGCCCGGCGGGCATGGTTCCGTCGCCACGCGAGAGCGCCGGAGCAACGGGTGCCGCGCCACGCGCGTTGACAAGCAAGAGCCCGGGTACAGGCGGGACTGGCGTGCCCGAGGCGGCGGCACAGGCCCCGCGTCGACCGGTGGCGGCCTCCAGCGAGAAGCCGGCGGCGGTGGTGCGGGCCGGGCAGGGTGCCAATGTTTCTGCAAGGACGGCATCAACGGCAGACGAGGGAAGACCGACCGGGCGCGCCGATGCCGGAGCGGCCGCCTTGCCCTCCGCGACGCCGCCGATACCCCTCTCCGGAGGGACTTCGTCCGGCCTCGCCGCGGACCAGGCGCGCTGGAAGGGTCTCGTCACCACGCTCACCAGTCGCAATGCCGCCCGCTTTTTCCGCCTCTCATACAGTCGTCTTCTTGGCTACGACGAAGCGGCGGGTGTGGTGCGGGTCGAAGTCACCGGCCGAGAAGCCGCGACGGCGCTTGCCGAGCCGGTGGTCGCACGAGAAATTGAAGAAGCGATCCGGCGGGAGTTCGGCCGCGAGCTTCGCTTCGTAGCGGTACCCGCAGAAGCGGCCGAGGGCGGCAGCGCGCCGCAGAGTCTTGACCGCGCCGGGCGCGAAGACCCGATTGTCAAGCTTAGTGTCGAAGTTTTTTCGGGGCACGTCGAAGCGGTCCTTCCCCGTACCCGTCGCGAAGGCTAGGTTCGGCCAATGGTGGATGCACCCGATGCTGGGCTCCTCGGTGGGCTTTTCGCCCGTGCCAAGGAAATGCAGGAGCGCCTTCAAGCCGTTCAGGCGGAGGCCGCCAGCAAGGTTGTGGAAGCCACCGTCGGGGGCGGCATGGTGCGCGCAAAGGTGAACGGACGCCTCGAACTTGTGGATCTGCATCTGGAGCCGGAGATCCTTGCTGGTGGCGATCTGACGCTGCTGCGGGATCTCATCCTTGCGGCCGTGAACGAGGCCAACCGCCGGGCCCAGGCGATGATGGCCGAGGAAGTCGGCCGGCTCACCGGGGGGCTTGGCTTTCCGGGAATCGGTTGAGCGAGCCGGTGATGAGCGGGGGGCGTGGTGACGGATAACGGTTTGACGCCCTCGATGGAGAGGCTGATCGATGCTCTTAAGCGGCTTCCCGGCATCGGCGAGAAATCGGCCCTTCGGCTGGCGTTCTTCATCCTGCGGATGGATGCTTCCTATGCGGCCAGTCTCGCCGAGGCTCTGCTTGGCGTCAAGGAGCAGAGCCGTCTCTGTTCGAATTGTTTTGGCCTGACCGAAGAGGACCCGTGCCCGATCTGCCGCGATCCGCGCCGCCGCGCGGCAGAAATCTGCGTGGTCGAAGAGCCGGCCGACCTGATGGCCTTCGAGCGGGCCCGTGAGTATCGCGGGCATTACCATGTGCTCGGCGGCACCATCGCGCCGCTCGAAGGTGTCGGCCCAGACCAGCTTCGCTGTGCTGAACTCCTGCAACGGGCAAAACGCGGCGGAGTCGAGGAGATCATTCTCGCCACGAATCCAACGGCCGAGGGCGAGGCAACAGCGCTTTATCTGGCGCAACAGCTCAAGCCGACCGGGGTGCGGGTGACTCGCATTGCCCGAGGGCTGCCGATGGGCGGCGATGTCGAATACACCGACATCCTGACCCTCACGAAATCCCTCGAAGGGCGACAGGAAATGTGAGAGGCTCGTTCCTCGCGAGTGCTGCCCAAAGCATCTGGACGATCGCGGACGATCGCCGGGCGCTTGTCATTGTGACCCCCAATTCGGGGTGTTAGTGCAGCTGCCGCGGAGCGCCTTCTCCGTACAAAATCATGGCAGAAGCCAATAAAACAAGCGCTCCCCCTTCCGGCACAACTCCGACGATGCAGCAGACATGGCCCTTCCGGCAGCTCCTTCCCGACGGGTTGAATCTTGATTTTGTCGGCAAGCGGCATTTCTTTCTGATCCTCTCGACAGTGCTGAATCTGCTCGCGGTCGGACTCTTCTTCGTCCGGCCCCTCAACTACGGAGTCGATTTCACCGGCGGCACGGCAATCCGGATGCGTTTCTCAGAGACCACCACGGCCAACACCCTGCGCAAGGAATTGGACCCTCTCGAGCTTCGCGATCTCACGGTTCAGGATTTTGGCGACCGCGGTCGCGAATTCCTGATTCGCTTCGAAATCACCGAAGGCGCGGAAATGAGCTCGGTCGCTGAAACCCTCGGTACGCTTTTCAAGGAAACGCACGGCGAGAGCAAGTTCGAAATCCTCAGCGTCGAGAGCGTCGGACCGAAGGTAGGTGAGGGGCTGCGCCGACAGGGGTTCCTGGCGGTCGCAGTCGCGACGCTCTTCATGGGCATCTACATCGCGTTCCGTTTCGATTTGAGCTTCGGCCTGGGTGCCGTGGTGGCCTTGGTCCATGACGTGATGATCGCCGCCGGGGCGCTGATGCTCACCCAATTGACCTTCGATCTGACCACGCTCGCGGCCCTGCTGACCGTGGTCGGCTTCTCGGTGCACGACACGATCATTGTCTCCGACCGGGTGCGCGAGAATCTGAAACGCTACCCGAAGGAAGGCCTGGCTGCGGTCATCAACCGGAGCATCAACGAAACGCTTTCACGAACCCTGCTCACCACGGGTACCGCGCTCTTCGTGTTGATCGCCCTCTATTTGCTGGGTGGCAAGGGCCTGGAGCCTTTCGCTTTCACGCTCCTGGTCGGTTTCATCACGGGCACCTATTCCTCGGTCTACATCGCCGGGCCCGTCGTCCTCTTCTGGTCTGGCGATAAGCGCTCCTCCGCCCGGGCCTGAGTTCTTCCGTCGGCTGGAGAGGTTACCCTCAGGGCCTGCGCGTCCCGGCGGGTGGCCCCGGCAAGGCCCAAATCGGCCAAGAGCGCCGACTGCCTTGCCACCTGCTACGGCGGGACGTTCAGCGCGGGAGGTCTTTTGCTCCTGGCGGGGTCGCTTGCAGGTTCTGACCCGTCAGACCCTGCATGAAGGCGACCAGATCGGCCTGCTCCTGCCCGGTCAAGCCAAGGGGTTTCATCTTCAGATCGAGTGTCGGGTTCGGGTTGCCGCCGCGATCGTAGAACTCGACGACGCTTTCAAGCGTGACTTCCGAACCGTCGTGCATATAGGGCGCCGTCAGCACGATATCGCGCAGCGTCGGGGTCTTGAAGGCGCCAATATCGGCGTCCTTCTTGGTCACGTCGAATCGCCCCTTGTCGGCGAAGCTCTTCGTGGTCGGATCAAAGCCCACGCCCAGGTTGTGGTAGTTCTCGTCGGTGAAATTGAAGGAGACATGGCAGGTTTCGCAGGCTGCCTTGCCCCGGAAGAGTTCGAATCCACGAACCTGTTGTGCGCTCAGGGCAGTCTTGTCGCCGGCCTGCCAGCGATCGAAGGGGCTGTCGCCGGAGAGCACGGTGCGCTCAAAGCTGGCGATGGCCTGCGCGATCCTCGACATGGTCACTTTCGAGTCGCCGTAAGCCTTCTCGAACAAAGAGGAATAGCCCTTGACCGCCGAGATTTTCTCCACCGCGACATCGTGCGAGGGGAGGGCCATCTCAATCGGGTTGACGATCGGTCCGTGTGCCTGCTCTTCCAGGTCTTTGGCACGTCCGTCCCAAAACTGTTCGGCCGAAAAGAGCCTATTGGTGACGGTTTGACTGTTGCGATTGCCACGTTTGAGGCCGACCCCGGGCGAGGTCGCTTCGGGGTCGGCGAAGCCGTGGTAGGGGTTGTGGCAACCGGCGCACGGGACGTTCCCATCGGCAGAGAGCCGACCATCGTAGTAAAGCGCTTGTCCCAACTCGACTTTCGCCTTCGAGAGGGGGTTGGAGTCCGGGATATAGGCGGCGTCGGCTTGCAGGCCCAGAGGGAGTTCGAGCCGGACGTCGCCCGAGGTGAGGGTCTCGGCCTTGCCCTCGGCCGGCGCGTCGGCTGCGCCGGCGCTCGTTGGAGCCAGGGCGACGCCCAAGCTGGTCAGCAGGATCGGCCACATCGGATTTGAACGGATACGCATGTTTTGGAAATAGCCGGCCGAGGGCGAAACTTAAAGGCTCGCAAGGCCCGGGAAGGTCGGCTATCTGAGACGCAGGTCCCCGTAGCTCAGTTGGATAGAGCACAGGATTCCTAATCCTGGGGTCGCGCGTTCGATCCGCGCCGGGGGCAGTCAAACGCCTGTCGGTCATGGGTAGAAGGAAGTCTGATGAGCGAAGAAAAACGAACTGAGGGGGGCGGGGCGCGAACGAGCTGGATCCATTGGCTGCTGCGAATCGCCCTGGTCGGCTTTGGAACGTGGATGCTTTATCTGGTCGGCAGCGGCCGTGTGCGTCGAATCGGTGACCCGGAAAGAATCCCATTGCAGGGCGCAGCTTCGGTCGTGCGGCCAACTCCACAGGAAGGCCAACCGTGAGGTCTGGCTTCGCCCACTCCGAGACCCTGGACGAAACCTTGGAGGCCCGCGCCAGATGATGACCCGCGACGAACTCGAGCAGCGGGAGAACACGATCCTGGCACCCTGGGCGATGCGAAGCGCAGAGTCGCGTGGCCGGCTCTTTCCCGAACCCGAGCATCCGCTCCGAACGGCTTTTCAACGTGATCGGGATCGCGTCATCCACTCGGCCGCTTTTCGTCGTCTCGAATACAAAACACAGGTCTTCGTCAATCTTGAGGGCGACTATTACCGAACCCGGCTCACCCATACGATGGAGGCCGCCCAGATCACGCGGACGATCGCACGCGCCTTGCGTCTCAATGAGGATCTTGCCGAAGCCGTGGTGCTGGCCCACGATCTCGGCC
>VFKT01000161.1 GCA_009885395.1 Deltaproteobacteria bacterium
CCGGGCGGATCACAGCGGTCATCCCCTACTACGGCTATGCCCGCCAGGATCGGAAGGTCGCACCGCGCACTCCGATCAGCGCGAAACTTGTCGCCGATCTGCTCGAAACCGCAGGCGCCTCGCGGGTCCTGACCATGGATCTGCACGCCGGCCAGATCCAGGGTTTCTTCAATATCCCCGTCGATAATCTCTACGCGACGCCCATCCTGTTGCGCTATCTGAACGAACGCAATGGAATCACGCCGGTTACGGTGGTTTCGCCCGATGCCGGCGGAGTCGAGCGCGCGCGGGCGTTCGCCAAGCGGCTCGATGGATCATTGGCGGTCATTGACAAGCGTCGGACCCGAGCCAACGAAGTCGCCGAGATGCATATCATCGGCGAAGTCGAGTCGCGCACGGCCGTGCTGGTCGATGATATGGTCGACACAGCGGGGACGCTGACCAGTGCCGCTGCGGTGGTACTGGAAGCCGGTGCCGAAGAGGTCTTGGCGGTCTGTACCCACGCCGTTCTCTCCGGTCCTGCGATCGACAGGATCGAGGCGTCGGCGCTAAAGGAATTGATCGTGACCGATACGATCGCACGCACGCGAATGTCGCGAGCTTGTTCGAAGATTCGGGTTTTGTCGGTGGCGAGCCTGATCGCGGAAGCGATCAGGCGCACCCACAGTGAAGAATCCATCAGTTCGTTGTTCATCTGAGGATGGACGGCGAGGCCCGGGAGTGACCATGGAACTTTTGAATTTTGAAGTTGAACGTCGTGAAGTGCGGGGCAAGGGCTCGTCGGGTCGGCTGCGGCGCAGCGGCCGCCTGCCCGGGATCGTCTACGGCCCGGGGATGGACGCGGTCTCCGTCAGCGTGGAGGAGGAGGCCTTCTCGCGCTCGCTCTTTGGGCTCCAAGGGGCTCATCTGATCCAGCTTCGCTCGACTGATACTGAACTTGACGGACGTCAGGTGCTGGTGCGTGACGTTCAGGTCAACCCGCTCTCCGGGCGCGCGGAACACGTCGATTTCTATGCGGCGCCGCTGGATCGGCGCATCGAAGTCTCAGTCGCCTTGCATTTTGAGGGCAAGGCGGCCGGCGTCGGCGCCGGAGGCATTCTCCAGCCCTTGCTGCGCGAGTTGAACCTGCAGTGTCTGCCGACCGCGATTCCCGATGCCATCGTTGTCGATGTCACGGAACTCGGCGTCCACGATACGCTGCATATCTCGCAGATCCAGTTGCCCGAGGGTGTCACCCCGGTGGGCTCTGAGGATCTTGCCCTGGTCACGGTGCTGCCGCCGACGATCGACAAGCGTGCCGAAGAGGCAGCCACACCGGCCGCTGCGGCTGGTGCGGCCGCGACTCCGGAGGCCGGAAAGAAGCCGGCGAGCTGAGCCCGGCGTCTTTCCCATGCGACGGGTTGTTCTCGGCCTTGGAAACCCGGGAGCCAGATATCAGGGGACGCGGCACAACGTCGGTCAGGCCATCGTCGAGCATTTTGTTGCCGCCGAGCGGGTGACCCGCACAGAGCGCGAAAATTCCTGCCGGTGGTGCGAGGCAAGGCCCGACGTGGTGTTGGCCGTGCCCCAAGTTTATATGAACGAAAGTGGGGCCGCGGCGGTGTGGCTGCTGGGGCGCTTCGATCTGGCACCCCTTGATCTGCTTGTGGTGCACGACGATCTCGATCTTCCGCTCGGCCGGATGAAGTTGAAACGCGGCGGCGGCAGCGCCGGCCATCGCGGCATCGACTCTATTGCAGACGACCTCGTCAGTCCCGAGTTTTGCCGGCTCCGGGTGGGCGTGGGACGACCTGAGCCGGGCACCGAGGTCATCGATTGGGTGCTGGCGCCCTTTGCGGAGGCCGAGCGGGCAACGCTCGCTCGCGTCATCGATGCGGTCGCGACGGGGATTCGCGTCTGGTTGGACGAGTCTTTTGAACGTGCGGTGGGCCAAGTGAACGGAATACGCCTTGAGGCATCAACCGACGCCTGCTAACGCCTCGGGGTTCGGAGGAAACATGGCGTTTTACGAGACAACGATCGCGATCGACCCTGAGGTCGGCGAAGCAACCACAGCCGAAGTTCTGGGTCGCGCCCGCGACATGATCGGGGCCAACTCGGGACGAATCGTCCAGGACGTCGTCTGGGGACCTCGTGAACTGGCTTACGCCATTCGCAAGCGTAAAAAAGGAACCTTCCACGTCTTCGAGTTCGAAGGCAACGGAAAGACCGTATCCGAACTGGAACGCGGCCTGCGAATCAGTGAATCCGTGCTGCGCTACCTCACGATCAAAGTGCCCGAGGGCCGTCCCCCACTCGATCTAACGCGTCCGCGGCGGGACTACGAATCCAATGAAGGCGGCGGCCGACGCGACCGTTCCGACGGAATGGACCGCGACGACCGCGGAGGTCGCGACGACTCTGACGGCGAAGGTTCGGGCCGCTATTCGCGCGACCGCGACGATTGATCTCGTACGGAAAGTATTGAGCCGAAAAAATGGCAAGAGACATGGCAGACGGAATGAATTCGGGCGATATGGATGGCGACGGCCGACGCCTTCGCCCGCGCACCGGTGGCGGCGGCGGTGGCGGCGGTGCTGCAGGGGCGCGGCGATTTCGTCGCAAGGTCTGCCGCTTTTGTGCGGAAAAGACCCTCCCGATCGACTATAAAGAAGCCCGCCTTCTCTGCAGTTTTCTGACCGAGCGCGGCAAGATCATCCCGAGCCGCATCACTGGAACTTGCGCTGGACACCAGCGCCGACTCCGCAATGCGATCAAGCAGGCGCGTTCGGCCGCACTGGTGCCGTTCACGCTTTCGCGGAAATAAACTACAAGATTTACCTGCTGGCTCCGAGGTGTGAACGTGGACGTAATCCTGCGCGAGGATATAGAAAGTCTGGGCTCCATGGGTGGGGTCGTCAAGGTCAAGGCCGGTTACGCCCGGAACTACCTGCTCCCGCGTGGTCTTGCGGTCCTCGCTGACCGCCGAAATCTCGCCGATCTGGGGCACCAGAAGCTTCTCATCGCCGCAAAGCGTGAACAGGAGCGGAAGGTCGCATTGACGGAAGCCGATCGGATCGAAGGGCTTGTCCTCGAAATCCGGGTTCGCGCCGGCGAGGAAGAGAAGCTCTTCGGCTCGGTCACCCGCATGGATATCGAGGAGCTCTTCAAGCTGCAGGGGCTTCCTGTGGAGCGCCGCCGGATCGACCTGGCTGATCCGATCAAGAAGCTTGGAACCTATCGTCTCAACGTGACCGTCCGGCATGACGTCAAGGCCACGTTCACCTTGAAGGTTCTCGCCGAGAGCTGAGCGTCTCAAGTCGGATACTCTGTCGGGGCCCGTCCAGCGGTCGCCCGCCCTCAGTAGGTGCCACCCAGTTTGGCATGGTCCCAGGTTCGGATCTTCTCTGGCCGGAACGCCAGAACGACCCGTTTCTTCGCCTGTAGCCGCATCCCCTCAAGGATTTCGGGGGAACTTTGCGAGGGCCCATCGCTGCGTTGTCGTATGCCCTCAAGCGTGCGAACCGCCAAGGCCTCGACGTCGAGGACCTCGCAATGACCGCGCAGGAACACGCCGCGCAGGGTGTCGTAGGTGGTTCCGGTTTCGAGTAGAAGTGCCGCCCGGGGGTTGGCGAGGAGATTCGTGAC
>VFKT01000355.1 GCA_009885395.1 Deltaproteobacteria bacterium
GCCCCCGGGGGTTCTGGCGCTAGCCCATCGCCCGGCTGCGGGCGTAGCTGTTAGGAAGGCCGGGGTACTCGCGTCCTGCAGGCGCTGCAAGCTCGCGGCTCGGGGGCGAGGCGTGCAACTCGATGCAGGATTGCGGAGTCGGGATGGACGATACCGATGGCTGACCAGAATGATGCCGGCGAGCGTGAATTATTGCGCCGCATGGAGCGGCGTTTTCTAGAGGCGATTCTTCACCTGCCGGACCTCCTCGACCCGCTCGAGGTCGACCGGATCCGCTATGCGCTCGGCCTCGCCAGCCTGCACACCTTCCAGCCCGGAGCCGCTGTCCACGGCCGACACCGCCACCGGCCGGAGGTCGAGATCGCTGCCGGGGATCGCCACGGTTTCCGGGCGCGGCTCTTCGAATGTCTCGGCCCGGCCCTGATCGACGAGGGCACCCCGACCCAGGTCGTGCGTCGCTCGCGCCGCGCCATCCGACGGCTCGAGCGCGATTTGAGGTCGAGCCGGCGTCATTTGCTGGAGCAGAACATCGAGCGGTTTTCAGCCGCCGAACTCGACGCCGAGGTCGGCTGCAAGGCCCTGGTCGTTGCCGCGGGCGGCGGCGGCGGCGCCGGCTACGTGCACCTCGGCGCATTTTCGCTGCTTGAAGAAGTCGGACTCAAGCCGGCATTGATCGTCGGCACCTCGATGGGTTCGGTCATCGGGTTGTTTCGGGCGCGAGAACGCCGGGCGCGGATTCGACACGATCTCGACTGGGCGCGGGGCCTCGAATTCGAGCGCATTTTCCGCTTCGGCTCGGGACGACCCCATTTTGGTTTGCCTGGTTTGATGCAATTGCATCTTGTGGCGGCGCTCGGTGAACTCTTTCGCCACCCCGATGGTCGCTTGCTGCGGCTGCCGGAGCTTCATATCCCCTTTCTCACGGTCGTTGCCGGAATTCGTCGCGATATGCTGCGCGGCACGCCCGACGAATGGGCGCGGCGAAACGGCATGGTGCCGCAGACCCGACCGGGCTTTCTCGGGCGCGCCTTGCAGTTCGGGCGTGCCATCACCAGCCTGGTGCCCTTTCTCCAGCCGGGCGTGGCGCGGCGGATCGTGATCGGCGCCGACGATCTGACCCGTCACTTTGTCGCGATTGACGCGGCCGGATTTTCTTCTGCCGTACCCGGAATCCTGCATTACGACGTGGCTCGCCAGGACGAGCCCATGACGGACCTTCTCAAGGCTCTGCTGCAACGCGAAGGTGTGGCGGCGCTGGCCGACGGGGGTCTGGTCGAAAATGTGCCGGTGCATACGGCTCGCCACGCCGTTGAGCAGGGCCATATCGGGACACGCAATGCTTTCGTGCTCGGGCTCGACTGCTTCCATCCGATGTGGGCGCCGCGCCAGGCCTGGCTCTGGCCGCTGACGCGATTGGTGCAGGTTCAGACCGATGCGATTGCGCATCACGCGGATCTGACGGTCTCCTACAGCGAAGCTCCCTCGCCGCTGGATCTGCTGCCCGACGGTGATGAGCTGGATCGGGCGCTTGAGACCGGGAGTCGCGATCTGGAGCAAAAAATCGGGCTTGTCAGGCTCGCGTGTTCATCCTTTCACTGGACGGATTGAGTTCACGCCGGTTCGGTGAGCTGTCGGCAAACTTCGAGTGGCGGTGTCTGAGGTCGGCGTCGAGGCAGGGCGCGGCGTTGGAGTGGGCCGGCAGTTCGTGTCGCTTACCGTTTTTCTCGCGGAGGCGGAACCACCACCTCTTGCGCTGGGAGTCGTCATCCCCGGTCTTCCGTGGTCAGAGCGATCGAGTGGAGAGATGCGGCCATTGCGACCGTGAATGAAGATCTCGGTTTTGCACTCCCGAGCGAGTCCGCGACCCCACTCGATGGCGGACTATTGGGTCTGGTGAACGGACGAGGCACGCCGGGCCGGCTCTCCTTCACAGCGCAAGCATCGGCATGCGGAACAACATACTGACTTCAGTTCTCACCGGAGACCGCCGACTTCGGGGACTCGCTGAAGTGCACGAGATCGAGGTCCACGGGGCTCTCTGGGTAGTCGAGCAAATGGCAGTCCTCGAGAAGGCAAGCGAAAGGAGCATGCTCAAGGCGTTTTTGACCTGGCGCGACGATCCGGCGGTGCGCCTCGCCGCAGCGGAACTCGGACGAATGATCGGACGCCTCGAGAGAAGCCGCTGAAAATCTCGAAGGCTAGGCGCCGCTGACGAACTCGCGCGCACCCTCGGCCGGCTCCAGGAGCACGTCGACCATAAGATCAGCGGCGATCCGCTCGAGTTCGCGCTGCAGGGTTTCGGTCGTCACCGGGTCGGGCACCCGCAGCCGCATCGAGGCGCGAAAGATCGACTCGCCCGATTGAGGTGCGCTGCTGCGATCGGTCGTCAGGGTCTCGATATTGATGCCGAATCCGGCGAGCACGGCCGAAATCTGCCGCACAATTCCCGGCCGATCCTGACCCACGAGTTCGAGCGTCAAAGGCCGCTCCCGGCTGGCTGCGGGTTCCTCGGCGGCTTCGATCACGGTGCGCAGGCCAAGGCCCTCGAGTTGCGCCAGCGCGCGCTCGATCGCCGCTACCCGCTCTGCCTCGGCGGTGATGCGCAGCACGCCGGCGAAATGCCCGGCCAGCCGCGCCATGCGGCTCTCGAGCCAGTTGCCGCCGTTCTCGACGACGGCTTGCGCGAGGGCTTCAATCAAGCCGGGCCGATCGACCCCAATCAATGTTATGACGAGCGAACGTTCCATGGAAGCCCTCCGGCACTGACACGCCGACTCTACGGCTGCTGCGCCAAGCATGCCGGAAAGCGTGTCCCGAGGCACGCCCGCAGGGGCGAACGTCTCAAGAAGGCCCGGGCGCGGCTTCAACCGCGCTTCAAGAAGTCGCGAGAATCTGGCCGCGCGGCGAGTCGGTGCAATGGTTGGCGAAGGCTCCGAAGACATCCCGGCTGAGCGTGCGCGTGCGTTCGAGGTGCTGGCGGGTTTCGCAGCGCAGCGTCTCGATATCAAGCGGGCCGGCCAGAGCTTCCAACTCGGCGCGGTGCTTCGGATCAGCGATCCAGCGCAGGATCATGGCTTCATCGGCCTCGAGATGAAATTGAAGTCCATAGGCCCGCGACCCGGAGCGAAAGGCTTGCAGCGGGCAGGTGGCCGAGGAAGCGAGATGGGTCGCGCCTGTCGGCAACTCAAAAGTATCGGAATGCCATTGGAAAAGATGCTCGCGCTCGCCGAAATGGCCAAGCAGAGGATCGTTCTGACCCGATTCGGTGAGATGAACCTCGGTCCAGCCGATTTCTTTATGTGGCGCCCGGTGGACGCGGCCCCCGAGTGCCCGGGCCAGAAGTTGCGCCCCGAGGCAAATCCCGAGGATGGGGAGGTCGCAGTCGAGGGCGTCCCGGATCACAGCAACCTCGGTGCTGAGATGGGGATAGGTCTCATCCTCAAACGCACTCATCGGCCCACCGAGGACGACCAGCCCGTCGTAGTCGGCAACCCGGGGGCGGGCCGTGGGGTCGCGCTGGAAGTTGATATAGCGGATGCGTAGTCGGGCCGCGCGCAAAACGGGATCGAGGGTCCCGAGAACCTCGTGGGCGACGTGTTGGAGGACGAGGAGGCGCGGCATAAGAAAAGGAACGGCGAGGGTAGCGCATTTCTTTACCCCGCAGAAGCCTCGAAAGGTTTGCCCCTCCTGCGGGATCACCCTTGCGTTCACTCGCGCTGGCCTTTAGGCTTTTGATCGACTCGCGGAGCAGGTCCGCGCGGTGCCCCGTTCCAAGCGGAGAGGGCGCCATCAGATGGGCTCTTCCGGCCGAGGATTTTGCTCTCGTGCTGGCGGGCGAAACAGCTCGCGTGCGGCAGTTTTGAAGCAGCGCGAGGGGAGGCCCCGTGGCTTGAGTACCAAGGCCCCGACCACCACTACGAAAAAACCAGCCAAACCACGTGTCCGCAGCACCACCCCGCGGCCGCGCAAGGCGAAGGCCGTTGTTGCCGAAACCCTCGCAGAGGCTCTACCCACAGAGCCGGCCACCCCGGTTCTCAAAGTCGCGCCGAAGCCACGGGTCCGGCGGCCCAAGGCGATCAAACCGCCGCCCCAGGTGCTCGATCTCGAGGAAACCCTCTTTTCCGGCAG
This sequence comes from Deltaproteobacteria bacterium, assembly GCA_009885395.1. Taxonomy (GTDB): domain Bacteria; phylum Desulfobacterota; class Binatia; order UBA12015; family UBA12015; genus SXLG01. The sequence continues at coordinate 4,129 of VFKT01000355.1, forward strand.
CGAGGGTGCTTACGCCGACGATGGCCTCGACGTTGACGCCCTGCTCGGGCCCGACAGAATCGTCGAGATTCCGTCCAAGGCGGTGCCCGAAAAGCTGCCTGAACGCGTGCCGGAGCCCGTCGTCCCGGTTGCGGCGGCATCCCGCCCGCCGCCCCGACGGGAGCCTCGCCGGGAACCCCGGCGGGAACCTCGCCGCAAGCCCCGAGACAACCCTCGCCCCGCCCCCCGCGTCGCCGCCGAGGTTCGGCCGGCGGCCTTCGATCACGACGCCCATCAGGACGATTTTGAGGATGAAGGGATCATCTTCGACGAGCCCGGGGAGACTTTAGACACCCCGGCCGATATCGCCGGGCGCCGCATCGGTATCCGCCGTCTGCATCGCGAACAGCGCGCCGGCCTCATGGCGGCCTTCGAAGGCCGCGATGTGCTGATGGTGCTGCCGACCGGTTTCGGTAAATCAGCCTGCTACCAGATCCCGTCGATGGTGCTGCCAAAGCCGGTGGTGGTGATCTCACCTCTGCTGGCCCTGCTTCGTGACCAGCACGCGAAAATGATCCACTACCAGATTCCCTGCGTCCGTCTCGACGGCACGGTGCGCGGCCGGGAGCGCAAGGCCGCGCTCGAGCGGATCAGGCAGGGTGGCTCGTTGCTTGTGATGACGACTCCGGAATCGCTGGGCAATGAAGAAATCTCAGGGGCGCTGGCCCATTCGGGAATCTCACTTGCCGCGATCGACGAAGCGCATTGTATTTCGGAATGGGGTTACGATTTCCGCCCCGCCTACCAGCGACTCGGTGAACGCTTGCGAGCCCTGGGCGGTCCACCCCTGATGGCGCTCACAGCCACGGCCACCGAGAACGTACGTACCGACATCATGCGTTTCCTCGGGATGCGCGATCCCTTCATTGTCGCCGGTTCGCCGCATCGCTCGAATCTCGCCTTTGAGGTTCTGGAATGCAGTTCGGCCGAGCGGCTGCGCGCGCTGGGCCGTCTGGCGCAGCGGCTGCGGCGGCCCGGAATCATTTATTGCTCGACCACGCGTGATGTCGACATCGTCTATGGAATGCTGCTCAAGCTTGGTATTCCAGCGCACCATTACCACGGCAAGATGACCTCGTCCGAGCGCAACACCCAACAGGCGCTCTTCATGAAGCCGGGTCGTCGCACGGTGATGGTTGCCACCAGTGCCTTCGGATTGGGCATTGACAAGCCAGATATCCGCTACGTCGTGCACCAGCAGAGCCCGGCCTCGTTGGAGCAATACGTGCAGGAAGCGGGTCGCAGTGGTCGCGACGGGCATAAGGCGAATTGCCTGCTGCTTTTTGATTCCGCCGATCGTGATCTGCACGAGGCGCTTCTCGCCCGCTCGCGGCTGCGACCGGATCAACTCTATCGTCTCGGCCAGGCCCTTGCGGCCTGGGCCGGCGAGGGCCGTCGTCCAACCCTCCAGGTGTTGGCGCTTTCGGCCGAACTCAGCGAGCGGGCCACCAGCGCTTTGCTGACACCGATCCAAGAGGCCGGCATCGTCCGCTTCGAGGAGCTTGAGGTGGTGGTGACGATTCCGGCCGAGCAGGTGGCGGATCGTGTCCGCAGCCTGGCGGGACAGTTTGCCACCCTGCGCACCCAGGATTCCCGTCGGCTTGACTCAATTGCAAAGTATGCGGGTGCCGGCGAGGAATGTCGGGCCATGTACCTGCGGCGCTATTTTGGTGAGGAAGGCGGCGAGACCTGCCGCCTATGCGATGTTTGTCGAGGTCGGCCGGAGCGGCCGAATGCATTCTTTCAGCCGGTGTCGGCACCGAAGCGCGGTCGCGGCAAGCGCGGTCGCACGGCCGAACCTTCAACCGGCGGACGTGGCCGGAACAACCGCGGTCGTCGGCCGCCGGGCCGCGGCCC
>VFKT01000192.1 GCA_009885395.1 Deltaproteobacteria bacterium
CCCCACGCGAGCGTATCGGCGGGCACCTCGGCGAGCCAGAGCATGGCGTTGCCGGCTACGTTGCGGATGATCGTCTTGGAGTTGAGCAGCATGGCCATGTTGCGGATGGCGCGCACCTTCGTCCATAAATCCACGGGCACGAGCTCGTGCGCGGCGCTCATCACGCGGGCGGCGGCGGCGAGTTTCAGGTCGCCCACGGGGGCGCGCTCGTGTTCGGCGAGCAGGGTTTGCAGGCGCTGCGAGTGTTCCTTGGTGAAGATGGGGATGCCGAGCTTGGTGGCGATGGCACCGAAGAGCCCCTCGTCGTCGAGCAGCCCGGCCTCGTTCATCTTCTGCAACTTCTCGAAGGTGCTCGCCGGCACGCGCGCCTTGCTCGCTTCGTTCTTCGCGCGGGTGAGCATCTGCTTGAGCAGCGTGCGCAGCGCGGCCTTCTGTGAGATGCGGAAACTGTCCATCGCTTTCTTGGCCAGCCGCGCGGCCTCGGTCTGGTCGAGCCCGGCGGTGCGGAGGATCTGCGTGAGGGTGGAAAGGGCGCGGCCCGGTTCGGAGCGGCTGGCGATGAGGGCGTCGCGCAGCTTTTGCAACAGCTCGGTCTGCTTCTCCGGCGAGAGCCCGGCGGCGCGGATGGCCTCGGCGATGTCCATGATGGCCTTGGTGGCGTGGTTCACCCGCGCCTGCCGCAGCTCGTCCTTGAGGCGTTTGATCTCCTCGAGCAGCTTGGCGACTTGCGGGTCGCTGCCGCTGCGTTCGCGCGCCACGCGATTGATGAGCCGCTGCGCATACACATCGATGCCGGCGGGGGTGAGTTTGCCGATGAGCGAAAGCGCCTGGATGGCCTGCCCCAGCGAGGTGGCCTGCTCGGCGATGTGCTCCACGAGCGCCGCCGCATCGTCCATCCGGCCCACGGTCTGAAGGCGGCCGATCAGCTCGATGCCCATGGCGTTGAGCATCGCCGTGGGTGGGTTGCGCGGGGAAGTGGCGAGCACCTCCGCGAGCGCGCGATCGATGCCGAGCGCGTTGATCCGCTCCTGCGCCCCGGCCACGGTCTCGGCGTTGGTGATGGGCTGGTAAATCGATTCGATCCGCTGCTGCACCGTCGGCGCCACCCCCTGTGCCGCGTTCGCCGAGTCGATGAACCGGCGGCGTTCGCCGGGGTTGTTGGCGATGGATTCGGGGGTGGGCTGGGCGGAGAATTGTGCTTGCGGTCCCTCGTTGGCAGGCGTTTGCTCGGCGCGAGTCGGGAGGCTTGTCGCTCCGGTTGCCCTGTCCGCCAGGCGGACATCTTCCGTTCTTGTCGGCGCGCCCGGCTCACCTGTCTCAGCGTTTAACTGAGTCTTGAATCCAGCACCGCCGCTTTCCGAAAGGGGAGCGGCGGTTGCCTTTTGCATGAAGCGCTGAGCAGGATGAGCGGTCATCTGTTGCTCGGTCGCGGCGAGGCGCTCGCGATGCACCTGTTCCTTCTTTGCTCCCGGCTCGCTGTGCTTGCGCTCAAATTCGATCTTGCGCGCCCACTCCGGCAGGCGCTCGTCATAGTCCGCCAGTGCGGCTTCGCGGAAGTTCATTTCGCCATCCGTCACTTTCGCGCGCCACTTCGGCTCCAGAGCCATCATGGCGGAGTTGTCGGCTTGGTGCTCCTGCGCCGTGGTCCATGTGCCAAGCTCGCCGCTCGCGATCAAATCAGCACGGAGTTGTTGCCACGCTTGAAGTGCCTGCTGGGCCGCGCGTGTGCGGTGGCTCGACGTTTTCAGTTCGCGAGCCATTCCCAGCCAAAACTTCGGTTGGGTGAGCAGAGAGAGCGGGTCGTAGAAGTTCTCAACCCCGCTCCCGACGTGGTGGTATTCAGGGAAGATGTTCTGAGCAGCGAAGTTCGCCATGCTCACTGCCTTGCGAGTGACTGCGCGCTCTGGAATCCCAAGCGTCGCCGCGGCCCATCCCGCAAGATCGCGCTCCATGATCTTGCCATCACGCAACGCGGCGGCGGCGTTGTTGCTCATGTTTCGCTGCGAGTCCCATCCGGCGCCGGCGCGCTGTCCTTCGTATTGAGGAGTGAAGTCCGGCGGTCGGTTTCTGGCGTTTGCCCGCACTGCTTCAAATACCGATGTGCGCGCTTTCACGAAATCCCTGCCCGGCTGCGCCGCCATGCTCACGCTCCCGGCACTCGCCGCCGCATTCACTTCCCCCGCCTTCCGCCGCGCCGAGTCCAGCAGCGCGCGCACGTCGTTATCGCTCCATGCGATGCTGGGGAAGTATTGCCGCAGCCAATCGCGGATCTCGGCCAGCGAGCGCTGCACCCACGAGGGTGCGCCGGTGTTCGTCTCGTTGAACCGCGCGAGGGATTCCTCGGCGAGGCTGGCCCGCCCGCCGGGGCTGCTCAGGTCGAACCCGTAAAAGGCCGCGATGCTCCGGCGCTCCGCCTCGGGCATCCGCTGCACGATCGCGTCGGCGATGGCGTGATATTGTTTGCGGGCGGCGGCGGGGAAGAGGGAGCCGAGGGATTGATAGTGATGCACCACCTCGTGCAAGGCGAGCTGCGCGAGCCGCTGCTCCAGCGTGAGCCCGCGGGCGGCGGCTATGGCGGCGGCGCCCTCGAGGTTCACCACCATCCGGCGCTTGCCCTTGTCGGCCACGAGCGCGGCTTCGATGGTGCCTTCGCTGGCCATGGCGCTCGCGCGCTGGTCGGCCACGGTGGCGAGCAGTTCCTGCGTGTTGCCCACGATGACGATGCGCGGCGTCTCCGTGTGCCCGGCGGCCCGCAAGGCGGCCACCATCACGTCCTGCGCCGCGGTCTTCGTCGCATCCGGCACGGTGCCGGGCTGGGCGCTGAAAGGGTCTTCGGCTTCCGGGGCTGTGCTCCCTGCTCCCTGCTCCCTGCTCCCTGCTCGCGCCGCCTGCACGGTGGCGAAGGCTTCGCGCGCCGGCATGGCCGCGGCCTGCTCGGGCGTGTAGCCGAGCGGGACGAGCTGGGCGACTTGCTGCTTCTGCGAAGCGCGCCGCTCGGCCAGTTGCAACGCGGCGATGCGCGGCTGGCCGGGCCGGGCCGCCTCGATCGAAGCGAGGTCGAGGCTGTCCGCGTGCTCGAGCAGCCCGGCGGCAAAGCTGTGCTCCCGCACCAGCCGCTCCTGCTCCTCGGGAGTGAGAGGCATCGCCGTCGGCGGCGGCTGAGCCTCGGCGGGCGGCTGAGCCGCGGCGGATGGCTCCGCGCCATTGGTCCGCGGAGGGGTGAAATCGGCGGGCGGTGGTGCGAGTGGGTCGAGTTCAGGGGCGGCGGCTTCGCTGCCGAGCGTGATCTCGCCGCCTTCCTCGATCGGCTCGTCGCCGAA
>VFKT01000101.1 GCA_009885395.1 Deltaproteobacteria bacterium
AGCACCGCGTCTGCGCGCAGGATGCCAATCCGAAGTTGGTTGCGACCAGCCATCAACGGCCGCCCCCTGACCCGCGTGCAGCGCGCTTGGCCGCAGCCCCGGCCTCCAATGCAGACTGGATCGAGCGCTCGAGCAGGCGTCTTGCGGCAAGCAGCGACAGACCCTGCGCTCCCCTGAGCCGCAGCCAAGCCTGAAAGGAGAGCAGCAGATCGATCGTCTCAAGTGTCGCCGCGTCGCATTCGGCGAGTTCCGCAGCGAGAGCCTTCTGGATCGCGACGCGAAGGAAGCGATCAAAACGGGTTTGCTCCCCCTGGAGAAAGGGCGAGCGATGGACCACGACGTCGCCGGCGCGGCGAAAGGGCATCAATCGCTCAAAGGCAGCCGTGTGGCATGTCACGAGTTCGCGCACCCGCCCTGCTGGATCGTCGGACCGGGCCTTCATGTCAAACGTCGGAAGCACTTCGCGGGTCACCCGTGCCGAGACCTCGGCTCGTAGCACGTCCATTTCGCGAAAATGACGAAAGACGCTGCGAACCCCGAGCCGGGCTCGCGCGGCCACCTCCTCGGCGGTTGGTTCGAGCGCTCCCTCCTCGATCAAGGCATAGATTGCATCGACGATCGCGTGCCGATTCTGTATCCCACGCCGGACGCGCCCGTCCGCCACAGGGGGCGGCTCGCCGGGGATTGGATCCCGAGTGGGCTCCCGACCCGCCCGACCCGCCTCGTCGGCGCCGAGGCTTCGCCGCTCATCTCGTGTCATCGGAACCGCAACTAGCGAGCCACCCGGCCCGAGGTCAACGCGACTTCGCGCCTGCGGGCGGATCGGCAGCGTCCGGCGGCGACTGCGAAGCGCTCAGGGCCCCTGCCAGGCCGTGCCGATGCGGGCATGCATGACAGCGTTGCGCGTCATTGGCTCCTTGCTCGGGGCCACGCTGCTCGGCCTGGCCATGCTTTGGGCGGTCGCCGCCATTCTCCTCGGTCGGATCGAACCCGAAAGGCTCCGTCAGGCCCTGGCCCTCCTCTTCGCAGCCGGGTTTGGCTGGACGCTGCTCCAGGTGCGTCCGTGGCCGCGGGCGGTCTTGCGGATCGCCGCCGCAAGCCTGGCTGTCGTCGTGGCCTTCGTCTTTGCACCCGCCTCCAACCAGGGCCGCTGGCAGCCCGATGTCGCACGAACTTCAACGATCGACATTGTCGGCAATCGCATCGTCGTCCACAACGGGCGCAACTTCCGTTGGCAGACAGAAACCGAATTCAGAGAGGACTGGAAGGATCGGGAGTATCGCCTCTCCGAGCTCAGCGATGTCGATCTCATCATGAGTTATTGGGGACCGCGCGAATATTGTCATAGTTTCGTCAGCTTTGGTTTTTCCAATGGCGAGCGGCTCGCCGTCTCGGTCGAAACCCGCAAGGAGATCAGCGAGCAGTACTCGGCCCTGGCCGGCTTCTTCCGACGCTACGAGTTGATTTACATTTTTTCTGACTAGGACGATGTCTTGGCATTGCGCACCCACGTGCGGCCCGAGGAGGTCTACGTCTAGCGCGTGCCGCTGCCGCCCGACACGCTGCGTGATTTCTTCCTGGCGTACACCAACGAAGGCAACGATCTGGCCGCCCGCGCTGGTACCACGCCCTGGTCGATTCCTGCGGCGTCAACGTGCTGCAACGACTGCGCGACGCGACCGGCCGGATGCCGCTGGACCGGCACGCTTTTCTGAATGGGCGCTGGGACGAACTACTCTACGAGCAGGGCTTGATCGGTCGGGGACTCCCTTTCGAAGAGGTCCGACGCCGCGCCAGGGTGGACAAAAACCGCTGAAGCGACACGCCCGTCGTCGGGTCAGAAGAAGCGCAGTTCCACCGCGAGATCATTCAGGTCCACGATGCCCACCGCGTTATAGCCCTCGAGGTGGCCGGCACACTCGCCCGGATTGAAAACAAGCCGTGACGGAGTGCGTTCGAGAATGCGCCGGTGGATGTGACCATGCAGGACGACATCGTGTTCCGGCCTGATCCGTTGCTCCAGTTCGCGTGGATCGTGCGCCACGATCAGTCGACGGCCCGCCCATTCGAACTCGGCCGGGCCGTCCGAAAGCATAAAATCGAAGGTAGCCGCAGCGGCCTCGAGTTCATCCCGCAGCACATCGTTGTTGCCGTAGACGCCGAAGAGCTGCACGCCAGAGGCCGCAAGAGCCTCGAGCGTGCGTCCTCGTGTGATGTCGCCGGTATGAACGATCCGCTCGACACCCTCCTCGCGGAAGATTTCCGCGATCCGCCGCACGTTGCGGGCGACGTCGTGCGTATCGCTGACGACCCCGATTTTCAAGCAGGTTTTTCGAGGATATGGATCGCGCAGGCGCTGCCCAGCCCGATGACGTGCGTCATTCCGATGCGGGCGCCCTCGACCTGGCGCTTGCCCGCTTCACCGCGCAGATGAGTCGCCACTTCGTAGATGTTGGCAATGCCGGTGGCACCCAGCGGATGACCCTTCGAGAGCAATCCACCCGAGCAGTTGACGGGAACCCGACCGCCGAGTGCGCTCTCGCCGCTATCGATCATCCGACCCGCTTCGCCATCGCCGCACAGGCCGAGATTCTCGTAATGCAGCAGCTCGGCGGTGGCGAAGCAATCGTGCAACTCGACCAGATTCACGTCGTGCGGACCCACGCCGGCCATTTCATACGCCTGTTTCGCCGCCAGGCGGGTGCAGGTGTTGACGTCGGGCATGACCAGATCGCGTTCCTGCCAGGGATCGCTGGTCAGTATCGAGGCGCGAATCTTGACGGCGCGCGACATCACGCCCAATTCGCGGGCCTTCTTCTCGGAACAAAGCACCGCCGCCGCCGAGCCATCGACGTTCACCGAACACATCAACTTGGTGTTGGGGTAAGAGATCATCTCGGCCCCCATCACCATCTCAAGCGGCGTCTCGATCTGGTACATGGCCTTGGGGTTGAGCGTCGAATGGTGGTGGTTCTTCACCGACACCTTGGCGAATTGCTCGAAGGTCGTACCATATTTACGCGAGTGCTCCATGCCGGCCTCGGCAAAGACGGCGGGCATGGTGAGCGAACCCAAAAGGCCTTCTTTGGGAATGCCTTTGCCGCCGCCGGGTCCGCCCAGCAGGCCCTTGCCCATCTGCTCGACACCGACTGCGAGAACGAGGTCGTAGATTCCGGCTTTGATCGACATCCAGGCATCGCGAAAAGCGGTGGCCCCGGTAGCGCAGGCGTTGGCGCAATTGACGACACCAATGCCGGTCTGTCCGATTTCCTGGAGGATCTGCTGACCGACCATGGCGTTGGCCTGCATCAGATTGCCACACCAGAGCCCCTGGATATCCTTGATCGACACTCCGGCATCGTCGAGGGCACCGAAGACAGCCTGTGCGGCGAGCTTCGGCAGGCTGGTATCGGGGAAGCGCCCGAATTTGATCATGTCGATGCCGACGACGTAGACGTCATTGCTCATCTGGAACCTCTCATTATGCAGACTGACTGCGCAGATAGCCGCGGCTCAAGCGCGGGGCTGGAAGAAATAACTGAGATACGAATTGCCCTCGCGGTCCTTGCGGCCGAGAGCATCCTTGAAAACGACGTCGACCGGCATTCCGAAGGAGATTTTTGCCGGATCGGGTTCAGCACCAATCAGATTGCCTTTGATCGTGCCGCCACCTTCGAGATCGACGATCGCCGAGATGTAGGGCACTTCGACGCCGGGGAACGAGCGCTGCACGATGCAATAACTGTAGATGGACCCTTTATTCGACAGACGCAGAGGCGCGAAGCCGCCCCGCGTCGCGCATTTGCCGCACGCCATCCGGTCCGCGAGATAAATCGCGCCGCACGAGCCGCATTTGATGGCTTCGAGGTAGGGGCTGCCCTCGTCGGGGATCTTCAGGAAGGGTACGACGGGATGGGGTTTGGGCTGCGTGCTCTGTTCGGACATGCCTTTGGCTGTAGGAAGCCGGGCCGCGGGTTGCAAGATCGAGCGTCAGAGGGAGGCGCCGCCTCAGCCGCGATGCTCGCCCCAATGGTTCCAATGCGTCAGTTCGCGCGCCGGCAAACGCTTGGCTGGCTTGAAATCGTCGCCCTTGAAAAAGGCCACCGGGAAAAGCACGGCCTGCGTGATGGTGGCCGGCAGGCCCAGCAATGCGGCGACCTTCTTCTCCTGGAAGAGGTGAATCGTCGTCCACGCCATGCCGAGACCACGCGCCCGCCCGGCCAGCATGAACGACCACGCCGCCGGCAGGATCGAACCATAGACCGAGGCCTGCGCCGCTGCGCCAGCGTTCTCAATCCGGCCCTCGACGCAGAAAAGCACCAACGCGGGTGCTTCCTGCATATGTTCGCCGAGATAAAGCGCTGAATCGAGCACGCGCGGCATCTGCGTGGTGCGGAGATCGTCGTCGGCGAAACCCGGGGCCATGCTCTCACGGATCTGGGCGTAGAGGGCCATGCCTTCGCGGTAGACCTCGGCGATCGCCGTCTTTTTCGCGGGGTCGGTCACGACAACCACGCTCCAGCCCTGCATATTCGAGCCGGTCGGCGCCTGCAGGGCAATATCGATGCAATCCTCGAGCAGTTCGGCGGGAACGGGGCGCGAGAAATCGAGCCGTTTGCGCACCGAGCGCGTCGTGGTGAGGAGTTTGTTTGTCGAGCCGATGTCCATTGCGTGACCTCCAGTTGGGGCGCAAATAACAGCTCAGCACCGGAGGCCCAAGCTAAGGGCCCTCGGCCTCCGGGTCGACGCGTGGTTTGCCAAACGATTTCGTCCACGACAGGCCGGTGCCCGGAAAACCGAGCGTGACCTGGCGGCGACCATCGGCACCGACGCCGACCCGCAGGCCCGGCAGACCGGCGCTCAAGCCGACGCCCGTCTTCGAGAGCGTGGCCCGCAAGGGACCGAGGTTGAACACCCGACGAAGCCGAAATCCCATGGCCTGCTCAAAAACCTCGCACGACCCGGCTCGTATCCTGATACGGCGGTCTGGTTCAAGCCCGACACAGACGCAGGCATCGGGCCGCGGGACCCCGACGATCCTTGGCTCGCCCCGCAACCATTTGCATTCAGCGGGCCAGCCGGGTTCAGCTCGTGTTGACTGACGTTGGCGCGGCCGCACCAGCCTTCATGCGACTTCGGACAAGCGCTTAAATGTCGCCGATTCCCCAGCCGCAGGATAGGCGTCGCGCAGCGTTCGGAGAAGCACCTTTGCGATCCAGGCCTCCAGACGGGCGACGGCCGGCGCACGATCGGGCAGGCTCGTCGAACGCAAGCCTTCAAAAGTTTCCCCGAGAGCCGTTCCGCCAACCGCCATCGCGGCTTCGAGCATTTCCCCCCAGCGCTCGGGCGTGGCGACATCGCGCCATTCACCGCGACCACGACCGAAATGGGCGACAGCGAGATAGCGCAACAAGGATTGTTTCAGCAATTGCTCGAGAAACTCTCGCGCCCAGCTCACCTGTGGCTCGCGCTCGGCGCGCACCACCTGATAGCCGCGCCGCAGACCGGCGGCGCTGGCCGCACCAAGGATCGCACCGGCCACCGCGCCGGTGCCGAACGAAAGGCCGGCCACGGCGACATCGGCGAGCAATCCACCCGCCGCGCCACCCATCGCGGCACCGAGCAGGGTGGTGCGGCCCGAGGTCCAGGCGGTCTCGCCTGGTAAATTAAAATCTACCCGCAGCCGTTCACGCGCCTCGTTGCGAAAACGACCCGAAAGGCCATGCGATTCAATGAACCCATCCATGAGATCCGCGGTCGCATCATCGAGTCGCTGTGCCAGCACGCGCATCGCCCGACGTTTCTCTCCGGGCGAAAGTCCCTGGCCGGCGAGCGGCTCGCCATCCTGCGCCGCCTGCGCCAGATACCGCGCCAACGCACCCGCCGAGCGATCGAAAACTTGTAGATTGCGCCCGAGCCATGCCGCCGCGAGCTGCTCCATGGCGGGGCGAATATCGGCCGGCAGCAATGCGGCGATCTTGTCAAGTAACATATTTTCCTGCACCCAGCAACGGGTGAAGGCATCCAGCGGCTGCAGGCCCCGCACCAGCGGCCAGCGCGCCAGCGAATCACGCCAGCGCGACACCCGTTCGGCCTCGTCCTCACGCCCGGTCTGGTTCAGCAGAACGATAACGGGTTTGCCGATCCAGGCGAGCATCTCCATCTCGTGCGGGACGTAGCCGGCCTCGGCAGGATCCTCGGCGGCGTTGACGAGGTAGAGCACCACGTCGGCCTCTTCCTTCATGTTGCGGATCGCCTGCTGGCTTGAATAGAGCGGCCGGTCGCGATGACGGTCCCAGACCTGGTGCAGGAACCAACCGATCGGATTGCCGCTGGCCTTAAGGCGCTTGACGAGGCGGGCAGAGTCGCCGAGTCCCGGCGTATCCCAGAGCCGGAGCGCGCTCTCGTCCGTCCGTACCAGCTCGAAGACTTCCGAACTCTCGGTGACGTGCGCCTGATCCAGAACCTGCCCCACATCGCGGCGAAGCAAGGTGCGGGCAAGCGTCGTCTTGCCGACGTTGGTATGCGAAATCAGGCTGAGCGTCACGACTTGCATTTGGGCTCTATCCTTGTCGAGCGCCTGCGTGCCCTCACCTGCCCGCCCCCCTGATATCCGTCGGCGCGCCAAGAGCTTGTTCAACCTGCCGCAACAGAGCCTCGTCGAACGACTGCCCGAGGTCGAGATGAAGCACGACGGCGCCGGTTTCGCCCAGCACGCGCTGCCAGGCGCGTCGCCGCTGTATGGCCCGCTCGCGCTCGGCTGGGCCGAAACGCCGGCGCCAGGCCGCCTCGTCGACCATCGCCAGCAGCGGCGCTTCGGGCGCCGCCGTTTTCAGGTCATGGACAAACACCCGATGCACCTCGAGTTCGGGCAATTGCACCGAGGAGAAGAGAACGACCGTCGGGCCGTCGGCGAAAATCTCAGCCGCACCCCCGGGGTGGCCCTCGCCCCAGAGCGCTGGAGGTCGGATTTCGATCAATGCCGCCGAGCCAAGCGCGTCGTGCAGCAGCAGCAACAGGGCGTCGGACTCAAGACCGTCGAGGCTGCGGCTGTAGGGGCGCACGACGACGTGCCGTCCAGTGCCAGCATGAGGATCTCGCAAGACACGAAACGCGCCGGCGTCGGGTCGGATCCCGAGCCGCCGACTCAAGCGCCTTGCCCGAAGGCCGGCGCTGACAGAGAAGACGAGGCGCGGCGTCAGCACCAAAAGAGCTGTCGTCAAAGCCCAAAGATGCAGCCAGACGGCGGCGTCAGCACCCTGCCGCGGGCTCTGCATGGCCTTGAAGCCGGCCACATCGGGCAGATCGACTCCGAGCACGGCGGCAGCCGGTCCCAAAACGGCAACCAGCAGCCCTCGCACCTCGGCCGCACCGAGAAAGGTGCTCTCCCAGGTGCTGCGGTACGCGACGGTCAGGCCGCGCAGATAAAGCCCCGCCACCATGCCGGCCGCCAATGCCGCCGCCGCAAGGTGCAGGCTCGAACGCAGCTGGGCCTCGATCATGGGACCGGCCACCGCCACCCAATCGCGGGCGAAGCGTCGGCCGGCAGCCGCCAGAATCAGACTCCGCCTGGGATCGACGCCCCGGCGGAGCGCCGAAACCGCAGCTTTGAACCCCGCCTGCCACAGCCGCGCCGCTCCGCCACGCGGCCAACGCGTCAGCGCAGTCGATTCGGTCCTGATCTCGCCTGCGACGCGGCTGGGAGCACCCCGGTGGGCAAGACGGCGCAGACCCGAAACGATAAAAATCGCATAAATCAGCAGATTCCAGCCGAGAAGACCGAGGAGCGGCGGCGCCAACACGTTGACCTGCCGACTCGGCCCAAACCCATCCGTCGCCAGACCGGCGCCAAGGGCCAGGACCGGCAAGCTCCAGAGCAACGCCCTCGGCACCCGCGCCGCCTTGGCGAGGCGGGCGAGCGCTGGCACCTCGGCAGAGGCCGCCGCGAGCAACACCTCGGCCCGCAGGGTGGCGCGCGCCTCCAGATCCCCCGGCAAGGCCCGAGCCTGCGCGGTGGCCCGCTCGCGGTCGGCCCGTCGCAGGAGCTGGCCCTCGGGGTCAGCCTCTTCCAGCGCACGCGCCAAAAGGACGGCCTGCGCTGGTCCTGCCTTCATCGGGCCCAAGTTAATGGGAAATCCGGGGCAGCCGCCAATCCCGCCGTAAATCAGTTCCTCGTTGAGTGATACCGGCGCCGTCACTCGAAAATAGTAACGACATAGCCGAGGAACAAGGCCAGGTGCACCAGTCCCTGCAACAGGTTGGTGCGGCCGCTGGCGAAATGCACGGACGAAACCAGCAGTGTAAGCGTCAGGAACACGATTTCTACCGGCTCAAGACCAAGTTCGATCTGCAGTCCCAGCAGACGATCGGCCAGCAATACGCACGGAATCGTCAGCGCCATGGTCGCCAGCGCCGATCCCAAACAAATATTGACAGCGCGTTGCAGGTGATTGTGCTGCGCCGCCTGCACCGCGCCAAGAGCCTCGGGGGCGAGAACCAGCACGGCGACCAGGAAACCGCCCAAGGCGACCGGCGCCGCCAACGCGGCGAGACCCGCCTCCAACACGATGGCCAGCTTCTTGGAGAGCAGCACGATCGGCAACATCGCCGCCACCAACAGGACGGCGTGCATGCCGGCCGAACGCAGAGCGTAACGGCCGTGTTCGCCCTCGCCGACAAGCAACTCCTTGTCGTCATCGTCGCCCGCTGGCCGCTGCGGTGCCTGGAAATAGTGGCGGTGGCGCCTTGTCTGGATGCCGAGGAAGACCCCGTAAAGCAAAATCGAAATAAAGCCGACGTAGCCGGCGAGCAAGGCGCCATGCGCACCACCCGGTGCCGAGGTGGTGAACCGGGGCAGCACCAGCCCGACGCCCGCAAGTGTGAAGAGCAGCCCCATGTAGACGTTGGCGCCCTGCAGATTGTGGGCCTGTTCGCCGTGCCGCAGGCCGCCCAGCAGGAGCGTGAGTCCAACCATGCCGTTGAGCACAATCATCAAGACGGAGAACATCGTATCGCGGGCCAGCGTCGGGTTGGCGTGGCCGGTCAACATCACCGCCATGATCATCACGACCTCGATGCCGATCACCGACATTGTCAAAATTAATGTACCATAGGGCTCGCCGAGGAGGACCGCGAGAGCGTCAGCATGACGCACCACCGCAAAGGATGACCATAGCGTCACGCCAAAGAGCCAGAGGAAAACCAGGGTCGGCCCGGCCGCGCCCAGCCCGGCCTGGAGCGCCGGCAGCCCCACGGTCCAGGCCAGGACGGCGCTCGGCACGCTGAGCAGCAGGACGCGTTCGGTTTGCCAGAGCGACGGGAGGGCTGCGGGCTCGCGAGGCTCGGCAGGGCTTTGGTTTGACAGAGGCATGGGCGGCAGAGCTTGGCGAAGATCCCGGGCGGCGGCAAGCGGAAGCAGAAGGACGCTGCGCGACGTACCCGGTCTGGCGGCGGCCGAGGTGCTTCTCCGTGCCTTTGCCGAGGAGAGTCGGCCCGGCCGCGCGCCGCCCACCTTGGCGACGGGCAGAGGGCGTGGCAGAACCGCAGCCGGGCGCGGCAACAAGACCGCGGCCCTCTTGAGAGCATGAAGCACGCAGCGACAAATTCCGTGGAAACCCCGGTGCCCGGATTCAGGGGGGCGTTTGCCCGTCAATCACTCTGGCTGCTCGCGACCTTCGTCACCGCGGCGGTGGCGCTCCTCTTCAATCGGGCCGATGCCTGGGGACAGATCTTCCGCGAGTGGACGCTCGGCATCTCCCCCTGGCTGCAGGCGGCGGTGGTGGCGCTGGCGATGGTCGTGCTTTGCCGCTTGCGCGACACCCTCTTCCCCGGCACCGAGGGCACGGGCATCCCGCAGACCATCGCGGCATTGAAGCTCGGCGACCATCCTGCGCGCGAGCGCGTCCTCTCGCTTCGCATCCTCTGCGGCAAGACGCTGCTGCTGGTGTTCGCGTTGCTCACCGGCCCCACCATCGGGCGCGAGGGGCCTTCGGTGCACGTCGGCGCTTGCGCCTTTCACCTCGCGAGTCGCTTGACGCGCTTCCCGCCCCATCTCGCGGCGCGCGGCCTGGTGCTGGCTGGAGGTGCGGCCGGCATCGCCAGTTCCTTCAACGCACCCATCGCCGGCATCATCTTCACCTTCGAAGAAATCGGTCGCTCCTTCCACAAAGAAAACGCGAGCGTGATCGTCCGCACCGCGGCCCTGGCGGCGATCCTCTGCGCGGCCTTCCTCGGCGATTATATCTTTTACGGCAAAGTAGCGGCCCGGCTGCCAAGTGCCGTGGGCTGGATCGCCGTGCCCATCATTGGGCTGAGCGGCGGCGTACTCGGCGGCCTCTTTGCCAAGGCGGTGCTTGTCGGTTCGGAAAAAATCACGCAGATTCGGCGCCGGCGACCCTGGACTGTGGCGGTCGGGCTGGGCTTGGTGCTGGCCGGGATCGGACTCGCTTCGGAGGGTCTGAGCTACGGCAGCGGTTACCCGCAAGCGCACGCCATTTTGATCGAAGGCGAAGAAAAACCCTGGTGGCTCTTCCTCGCGATCGCATCGGGTAGTTTTTTCTCGCTGCTGAGCGCCATCCCGGGTGGACTCTTTGATCCCAGCCTGAGCACCGGTGCGGCGCTGGGCCAACTCGTCCATCCCTGGGTGCCGGGGATGAGCCAGCAAGAGGTCATGCTGCTCTTCATGGCTTCGTATTTTGCCGGTGTCACGCAAAGTCCGATCACGGCGGCGGTGATCGTGCTCGAAATGACCTCGGCCCATGGGGCGACCCTGCCCCTCTTGCTGGCCGCGATGCTGGCCTACGAAGCTTCGCGCCGGGTCTGCCCTAACGCTTTCTACGACACATTGGCCGAACGGTTTCTGGACGGGATCGGGGCGGCCGCTCGACCGCCGCCCGTTTCAGGCCAGCGTTCGTGAAGGGAAGGCGTCCCCGGCTGTGCGGCGGCCCGGGGCGGCGTGTTGCTGTTCTCTTGATGGCTGGCGCTCTCGTCGTCGGCGAAGCGGCACCAGCGCCAGCCGCGGCAGGGCTGCCGCCGGCCGCGGCAGGGCTGCCCTCGGCCGCTCCGCTCCCCGCCAACGGCGTCCTGCCGGCCGCGGCAGAGGAGCCCTCGGCCGTCCCGCCACCCGCAGCCGCGGCGGTGGTCAAGCCTTTTTCCCCCGGGGCCGCTGTCGAACGGATCGTCGTCACCGCAACACGCAACGCCCGCCCCCACCGGGCCACGGCAGCCGCAATCTCGGTGGTGGACGAGCGCGCCTTGCACCACGGTCGCGCGACTACAGGCCTTGACGAGGCTCTATCGCGCGTGCCCGGCGTCCTGGTGCAAAACGCCGGCAACCAGGCCCAGGACGAACGCATCCAGGTCCGCGGCTTCGGAACGCGCGCCGCCTTTGGCGTGCGCGAACTGCGCATCGTGACCGACGGCCTGCCAGAAACGCTACCCGATGGCCAGACCCAGCTCGATCACCTCGATCTTGGCATGGTCGAAAGCGTCGAGGTGATGCGGGGCCCGGGTGCCGCGTTATGGGGCAACGCCGCGGGTGGCGTCATCCACCTGCGCACGCGCGCTCCCGAAGGCATCGCGCCCTTCGAGATGAAGGCGCTGGGCGGTTCGTTCGGTCTGGCACGGGTGTCAGTCCTCGGCAGTCTGCAAAGCGATGCAACCTCTGGTTATCTTGGCTCGAGCTTTTTCCGTATTGATGGCTACCGCCAGCACTCGGCCGCACAATGGACCACCGCGACCGCGCGCCTGCTCCACCAATTCAGTGACGACACCTCGCTGCGCCTCCTGCTGGATGGCGTCGATGCGCCGCTGGCCGAAGATCCCGGCGGCCTGACGCGCGAGCAGGTCGACCAGAACCCCCGCCAGGCTCAGGGCCGCAACCTCCAATTCAATGCTGGCGAAAGCGTCCGGCAGGTAAGGATCGGGGTGGTCGGCGAGCATAGCTTCGGAGCGCACGGCGTGGCCGGCTACGTCTACGGCCTGTGGCGCGACTTCTCGAACTTCCTGCCGGTGGCGCCAAGCCAGGGCGAGGGGGTGGTGCTCTTCGAGCGCTGGAGTCCCGGCAGCGGACTCAGTTGGACATGGAGCGGCACGCCGAGCGGTTTGCGCACCGACACCGCTTTGGGGATGGATGCACAATATATGCGCGACGATCGGCAGCGCTACGCCAACGAAGACGGCACGCAGGGCGCACTCGGTCTTGATCAGATCGAAGAGGTGAGTGCGGCCGGCATCTATGGCCGGGCGGCGCTCTGGCCGCGCGACGATATCGAGTTGGCGACGGCATTGCGCTGGGACATCACGGTCTACGACGCTTTGGTGCGCTACCCGAGCGACGGCGTCGGCTCAGGTAGTCGCACGATGGACGCGCCCAGCCCGGCGGCAAGCGTGCTTTGGCAGGCCAGCCAGACGACGACGCTCTGGGCGAACATCGGAACCGCCTTCCAGGTGCCCACCACGACCGAACTGGTGAACCCCGACGGTTCGGGTTTCAATCCTGATTTGCAACCGCAGCACTCTCTGACCGGCGAGATCGGCAGTCGCTTTCAGTTTCAGGGCGGCATCGAAGCCGGATTGGTCGCCTTCTACACCGCCTTGCGCGACGAGATCGTCCCCTACGAATTACCCTCGAGCCAGATCGCCTTCCGCAACGCCGGACGCTCGCGTCGCTTCGGCCTTGAACTTGACTTCAGCGTGCCGCTCGGAGCTTCGTTCGAATGGACCGGTGCCCTCGCCGGGATCAATGCCAAATACCAGGATTACACCACCTCGACGGGCAATTTTGATGGCGACGATGAGCCCGGCATTCCGCCCTGGACGCTCTACCAGGAGCTGGCGTGGCGACCGCCCGATGGCGCGTGGCTGGCGCTCGAACTGCAGGCGGTAGGTCGGATGTGGGCCGACGACGCCAACGACGCCCGCAGCGATTCGTACATCCTGCTCGGCCTGCGCGGCGGTTGGCCGCTTGAACTCGCAGGCTGGCAGGTGGAACCCTTCTTCGGCATCCGCAATCTCGGTGACGTCTCCTACGACGCCGTGCTGCGGATCAATGCGATCGGGGGCCGCTTCTACGAACCCGGCGCCACCTTGAATGCCTTCGCCGGAGTGCGGGTTTCGCTCTAAGAATGGCCCAACGCTTGCACCAAACACAGACCCGGATAAACCCCGCGGGCGTGGCTGGTCGAACATCTCCACAAAGCCTTGCCGCGCACGGACTCAGGATCGTGCTGAACGGACGCTGCCTGCTGCCGCCCCGCGCGGGCGTCGGGCGCTATGGCGCTGCCTTGCTGGCTGGACTTGAGAAGCATGGGCAAGTCGAGCGCACGATTGCCTTTTTCGGCAGCGCCCTCTCGCCGCGAGGCCGGCTCGCCGAGCGCCTCTGGGCCACACCACTTCTGCCGCGCCTCGCTGGTCGGCTGCTGGCGGGCCCCGCCCTGCGCCACCACGCCCGCCGACTGAAGGGTGCGCTGTACTTCGAACCCAACTATATTCTGGTCCGCTACGACGGGCCGGCCGTCGCGACGGTGCACGATCTCTCGACGCTGCGTTTCCCCGAGTTTCAACCGGCCCGGCGGGTGCGTTTTATTGAGCGACACTTGGCGGCGACGGTGGACCGCGCCGATCACCTTCTCACGGTCTCGGAATTCGTCCGCCGCGAGATGATCGAGCTTCTCGGCGTCAAGCCCGAACGGGTCTCTGCCATCCACAGCGGCGTCGATGCGGCGTTCCATCCCCGCGCCGCCGACGATCCGACCTTGCTCGGAACACTGGCCCGCCGCGGACTCGAACCCGGCGCCTATCTGCTCTCGGTCGCAACCTTCGAACCGCGCAAGAATCTCGAAGGGCTGGTTGCCGCCTATGCAAATCTGCCGGCGGCGCAGCGGCGCGCGTATCCGTTGGTTCTGGTTGGCGCACCGGGCTGGAAGAACGAGAGCCTACAACAGGCGCTTGATAAACTCGGGGACCGGGGCGAGGTTCGCCGCCTCGGCTTCGTGCCCGAGGCCGAGTTGCCGCTCCTCTACGCCGGAGCGCGGCTTTTCGTCTATCCATCGCTTTACGAGGGCTTTGGCCTGCCTCCGCTGGAAGCGATGGCCTCGGGCACGCCCGTCATCACTTCAAGCGGCACGGCGATGGAGGAGGTGGCGGGCGGTGCCGCCACGCTGATCGAGCCGCGTGATACCGAGGCATTACGCGACGCAATCAGCGGACTGCTCGCCGAGCCCGAAGAGCTGGCCGTGCAGCGGGAACAGGGTCTCAAGCGCGCGCAGACCCTCACCTGGCAGGGGACGGTGGATCAGACGGTCGACGTCTTCCGGCGGGTCATCGAACAACGCGACGGCAGAGCGCTCTGAATCCGTAGCAAGCGCTGGTGTGGCGAGTTGGTTGCGGTCGAGAGCGCGCACCAGTTCGCGCTCGGGCTCGCGTTCGGGCTCGCGTTCGGGCTCGCGCTCGGGCTCGCGCTCGGGCTCGCGCTCGGGCTCGCGCTCGGGCATTGGGCCTTCGA